>JBKOWC010000293.1:0-4371 GCA_046724215.1 Pseudomonadota bacterium
CAGCATCTCGGCGCCGAGCGCGAGCGTCACCGCGTCAAGGCGCGGGTCACGCGACCTGCCGGTGAGCCAGTCGATGGCCTCATGGACTTCCAGCGCGTTGCCGGCGGTGCGGCCAAGCACCTGGTTCATGTCGGTCAAAAGGGCCGCCGTCGGCAGCCCCGCCCCTGTTGCCACGGCAGCGATGCTCTCCGCCAACTCGCGGGCCCGGGCGACCTCGACCATGAACGCGCCGCTGCCGAACTTCACATCCATGATCAAGCCCTGCAGACCTGCGGCCAGCTTCTTCGACAGGATCGAGGCCGTGATCAGCGGAACGGACTCGACGGTCGCGGTGACGTCGCGGATCGCATAGAGGCGCCGGTCGGCCGGCGCCAGGTCCGCCGTCTGGCCGATGATGGCGCAGCCGACCTCGGCCACGACCTTGCGGAAGAGCGCCATGTCGGGCGTGGTGCTGTAGCCCCGAACGCTGTCGAGCTTGTCGAGCGTGCCGCCGGTGTGGCCGAGACCGCGGCCGGAGATCATCGGCACGAAGCCGCCGCACGCCGCCACCAGCGGCGCCAGCATCAGGCTCACCTTGTCGCCGACCCCGCCGGTGGAATGCTTGTCGAGGATGGGGCCCGGCAGGCCGGCGTCGGACCAGTCGATGATGCGGCCCGAGCGCGCCATCGCCCGGGTGAACGCCACCCGCTCCGCCATGTCCATGCCGCGGAAGAACGTCGCCATGGCGAAGGCGGCGACCTGCCCTTCGCCGATCGTCCCGTCGCTGAGTCCGCGGACGAAGAACTCGATCTCGGCCGCGGAGAGCGCGTTGCCGTCGCGCTTCCGGCGGATGACCTCCTGCGGCAGCAGGCCCGTCCTGTCGTCGGCGCTAGCGGCCGCCATCGCCGAGGCCCTCCAGGAACGCCCGCAGCAGTCGTTGCAGGTCGCCGGCCGCGCGCGTGGCTTCGCGCAGGGTCTGCTCGTGGCTCAAGGGCGTGTCGCCGAGGCCGACCGCCAGGTTGGTGATGGCGGAGACGGCGGCGACGCGCAGCCCGCAGTGGCGCGCCACGATGGCCTCCGGCACGGTCGACATGCCCACGGCATCGGCGCCCAGGCGCGCAAAGGCACGGACCTCCGCCGGCGTCTCGAAGCTTGGACCGAGGCAGGCCAGATACACGCCCTCGTGCAAGGCGATGCCGCTCCTTCGCGCCGCCGCCCGCATCGCTGCGGCGAGCCGCGGATCGTAGGCATCCTCAAGGGGCGGGAAGCGCGGCCCGAAATCGTCGTCGTTCGGGCCGACCAGCGGATTGAACGGCTGCAGATTGATATGATCGGTGATCAGCATCAGCGAGCCCGGTCCTACGTCGCGTCGCAACGATCCGGCCGCGTTGGTGAGTATCAGTATCTGGCAGCCGATGAGCTTGAGGGTACGCACGAAGAGGCGCACCGCCGCGCCCGCCGTCCCTTCGTAGAGGTGAACGCGTCCCTGCAGGCAGGCGACGGGAACGCCGGCAAGTTCGCCAATCAGCAGTCGCCCGGCGTGACCCGCAACGCTCGGCCGCGGAAAGCCCGGGATGTCGCCATAGCCGATGACGGTCGGGCGGATGACGCTCTCGGCGATGGCACCGAGGCCCGAACCCAGCACGATGCCGACGCGTGGCGCCGCTCCAGGCGCCCGGCCGCGAATCGCCGCCGCCGCGTCCTGCGGTGAAGGGCTCACGGGCGACCCATTTGTCGCGGGCCGAACGCGAACGGCAGCAGCTCGCCCAGGGTCACCGTGCGGCGCACCCCGTCGAGGCCGCAGAGATGCACCGGCGTCGCGGCGTCGGCGAATTCGTTCAGCCGCTGCCGGCAGCCGCCGCACGGGCTGACCGGCTCCGCGCTCTCGGCGACGACGAGAATCTCGACGATCTCCGTCTCGCCGGCTGCCACCATGACGCCGATCGCCGTCGCCTCGGCGCACTGCCCCTGCGGATAGGCGGCGTTCTCGACATTGCAGCCGGCATAGAGCCGACCGTCCTTGCCCCGGAGGCAGGCGCCGACCGCGAAGCCCGAATAGGGCGCATGGGCGTTGGCGCGCGCCGCCTTCGCCGCCGCCAGCATGTCGGCGACACCGCTCATCGGTCCTTGACGAAGGGAATGCCGCTCGCCTTCGGCGCGATGGCGCGGCCGACGAAGCCGGCGAGCAGCAGCACCGTCAGGATGTAGGGCAGCGCCTGGATGAACTGGACCGGCACGGTCCCGATGAGCGGCAGCGCCACGCCTTGCAGGCGAATCTGCAGCGCATCGGCGAAGGCGAACAGCAGGCAGGCGAGCAGCGTCGGCAGCGGCCGCCACTTGCCGAAGATCAGGGCTGCCAACGCCAGGTAGCCCTTGCCGGCCGTCATGTCGCGCACGAAGCCGGCGTTGTGCGCGATCGACAAATAGGAGCCGGCGATCCCCGTCAGCACGCCGGTCAGCATCAGGGCGCGATAGCGGATCCAGGCGACGGAGACGCCGGCCGTGTCGAGGGCGTGCGGGTTCTCTCCGGCGGCGCGCAGGCGCAGCCCGAAACGGGTGCGGTAGACGATCCACCAGACGAGCGGCACGGCCGCTGCTGCCGCATAGACGATGATGTTGTGGCCGCTGATGACGTCGCGGTAGACCGGCCCGATGACGGGGATCGCGCCGATCGTCTCGGCGCCCGGCAACGCGATGACGCCGAAGCGCCCGTCGCCGCTCAGCTGCGGCGTCTGCCCGCCCTGGTCGAACCAGGCGTTGCCGAGCGTCGGCGCCAGGCCGGCGACGAGAATGTTGAGCGCCATGCCGGAGACGACCTGGTTGCCGTTGTAGCGGATGCTGGCGACGGCATGCACGAGAGCCAGCAGCACCGAGACGACGATGCCGGCGCCGAGCCCCAGCCAGGCCGAATTGGTGACCGCCGCCGTCGCGGCCGCCGCAAAGGCCGCCGCCAGCATCTTGCCTTCGAGGGCGATGTCGACGACGCCGGCCCGTTCGGCGAAGAGCCCGGCCAGTGCCGCCAGGATCAACGGGGTCACGACGCGGATGGTCGAGGCCGCGAGCGCGATGACGGAAAGCCAGAGTTCGTCCATCACGCGGCCTCGGCGAGTCTGCGGGGGCGGAAGAGGGCGGCGATCCGCGGCTTGAACATGTTCTCGAGCGCGCCGCAGAACAGGATGACGAGCCCCTGGATGACCACCACCATGTCCTTGGTGATGGCGGGAATATCGAAGGCGATCTCCGAGCCGCCTTGATAGAGGGCGCCGAACAGCAGCGCCGCCATGACGATTCCGACCGGATGATTGCGGCCCATGAGCGCCACGGCGATGCCGACGAAGCCGACGCCGCCGGTCGAGCCGATCAGCAGGTAGTGATGCACCCCCATGATGTCGTTGACGCCGACGAGCCCGGCGAGCGCGCCCGAAATCGCCATGGCCAGGATGATCGAGCGCGCCGGCGAGATGCCGGCATAGCGGGCGGCGCGCTCGCTCTGCCCGACCGTGCGGAGCTCGTAGCCCCAGCGCGTGTGCCACATGAATAACCACACGAAGACGCAGGCGGCGACCGCGAGCAGCGACGAGAAGTTGAGCGGCGATTCGCCGACGTCGATGCCGAACGGCGTGAACAGGTCCCGGACGTTGGGCAGCCAGACCGCCGTGGCGAACTCGCGGCTGCGCGGCGCCTGCTGGCCCGGCTCGATGAGCACGTCGACCAGCAGGTAGGTCATCAGCGCCGAGGCGATGAAATTGAACATGATGGTCGTGATGACGATGTGGCTGCCGCGCTTGGCCTGCAGATAGCCGGGGATGAAGGCCCAGGCGGCGCCGAAGGCGGCCGCCGCGATCACCGCCACCGGCAGCACGATCGGCCAGGGCCACCCGTCGAGCGCCAAGCAGACGAGCCCGACTCCGAGGCCGCCGATATAGGCCTGCCCTTCGCCGCCGATGTTGAAGAGGCCGGCATGGAAGGCGACCGCGACGGCAAGGCCGGTGAAGACGAAATTGGTGGCATAGTAGAGCGTGAAGCCGATCGCCTCCGGGTAGCCGACGGCGCCGTAGGCGAGCGATTCCAGCGCGTCGAGCGGACTGGCGCCGACGGCGATCACGACGACGCCGGTCAGCAGCAGCGCCACGACCAGGTTCACCAGCGGCACGAGCAGATAGTCCACCCAGCGCGGGATCTCCGTCGGTCCGCCGCCGGCCATCTAGGCGTGCCCCTCGATCCCCGCCATCAGCAGGCCGAGTCGCGCCTCGGTCGCTTCGGCGCGCGGCAGCTCGCCGACGATGCGGCCGTCGAACATGACGAGGATGCGGTCGGACAACGCCAGGATCTCGTCAAGCTCGACCGAGACCAGGAGAATCGCCTTGCCGGCGGCGCGCATTTCCAGCAGGC
>JBKOWC010000131.1:0-8070 GCA_046724215.1 Pseudomonadota bacterium
GGCGGTTTTGAGGTGATGTCGTAGACGACGCGGTTGATGCCGCGCACCTCGTTGATGATGCGGGTGGCGACGCGGCCGAGGAAGTCGTGCGGGAACGGGAAGTAGTCCGCCGTCATGCCGTCGCTCGAGGTGACGGCGCGCAGGGCGCAGACATGATCATAAGTCCGGGCATCGCCCATCACGCCGACGCTGCGCACCGGCAGCAGCACGGCGAACGCCTGCCAGATCGCGTCGTAGAGGCCGGCCTGCTCGATCTCCTCCAGATAGATCGCGTCGGCCTTGCGCAGTAGCGCCAGCTTCTCGGTCGTGATCTCGCCGGGAATGCGGATCGCCAGGCCGGGTCCGGGGAACGGATGGCGCCGGATCATGCGCTCGGGCAGGCCGAGCTCGCGCCCGAGGGCGCGCACTTCGTCCTTGAACAGCTCGCGCAGCGGCTCGACCAGCTTGAGCCGCATCCGCTCCGGCAGGCCGCCGACATTGTGGTGCGACTTGATGGTGACGCTGGGCCCGCCCGTGAACGACACCGACTCGATGACGTCGGGATAGAGCGTGCCCTGGGCGAGGAAGTCCGCACCGCCCAGCTGCTTCGCCTCTTCGTCGAACACGTCGATGAAGAGCCCGCCGATGATCTTGCGCTTCTGCTCTGGCTCGGCGATGCCGGCCAGGCGATCGAGGAACAACGCGCTGGCATCGCGATGGACGAGCGGGATGTTGTAGTGGTCGCGGAACAGGGCCACGACCTGTTCGGCCTCGCCCTGACGGAGCAGCCCGTGGTCGACGAAGATGCAGTGGAGCTGGACGCCGATCGCCTCGTGGATCAGCACGGCCGCGACCGCCGAATCGACGCCGCCGGAGAGTCCGCAGATCACGCGCCCCTTTCCCACCTGGCGCCGGATGCGCTCGATCTCCTGCAGCTTGAAGGCGGCCATCGTCCAGTCGCCGGCGCAGCCCGCGACATGACGCACGAAGTTGCTGAGCAGCTTGCCGCCCTGGGGGGTGTGGACGACTTCCGGATGGAACATGACGCCGTAGTAGCGGCGCTCGTCGTCGGCACAGGCCGCCAGGGGGGCGCCCTCGCTCACGCCGACCGCGCGGAAACCCGGCGGGAGGCGCACGACGCGGTCGCCATGGCTCATCCACACCTGCTCCCGGTCGCCCGGCTTCCACAGCCCATCGAAGAGCGTGCAGGTGCCGGTGACTTCGAGGAAGGCGCGGCCGAATTCGCGGTGGTCCGAGCCTTGCACCTCGCCGCCCAGCTGCGCGCACAGCGTCTGGTGGCCGTAGCAGATGCCGAGCAGCGGCACGCCCATCTCGAACACGATCTGCGGCGCCCGCGGCGATTCACCCTCGGTCACCGAAGCGGGACCGCCCGACAGGATGATCGCCTTCGGCGCGAACGTCGCGATGCGCTGGGGATCGGTGTTGAACGGCCAGATCTCGCAATAGACGCCGTGCTCGCGCACGCGCCGCGCGATGAGCTGCGTCACCTGGGATCCGAAATCGAGGATGAGGATGCGGTCGGTCATGTCGATGGGCGCGCCCTTTTCATATCGTTCAGCAATGGCTAGTCCACGGCATCGCCGGCGGTGCCGCGGCAATCCTTCGGCAGCGACGACAGATCGCGCCAGCCATAGGCAATCTCCGGCACCAGCGTGCCCCACAGCGCTTCGTCACGCTCGCCGATGCGCTTGCCGCCCATCGCCTCGTAGAAGAAGCGCGAGGGGTTGCCGGCCAGCACCCAGAGAAACGCCGCGCCGATGTCGGCCGCGGCCAGGATGCGCAGGCAGCCGCACAGAAGCGAGCGGCCGATGCCCTGCTCATGCCAGTCCGGCTGCACGTAGAGCGTGTGGATCTCGCCGTCATAGCCGGGCATCGATCCCGGCCCGGCCGGCCCGCAACTGGCGAAGCCGGCGACGGTCTTGTCCTCGGTGACGGCGACGAGGACGGCCTCGGCGGCGCTCTGTCGCTGCACGAGCTGGCGCCAGGCCGCCGCCTTGTCGTCCACCGACATCTGCACGATGACGCGATCGGGCAGGATGCCGGCGTAGGCGGAGCGCCAGGTCTCGACATGCACGCGCGCGATGGCACGCGCGTCGCCGACGACCGCCCGGCGGATCTGGAATGCGCTAGGCATCTGCGTCCTCGCCGCTGTCGGCTCCGGCGCGGCGCTCGAGCACGGCGACGAAGAAGCCGTCGGTGCCGTTCGCCGCCGGCGTGAGGCGCAGAGACGGCTCCATCGTCGGACATTCACCGGCCTCGGCCATCCCGGTCATCGACTCGTCCCATACCGTCGGGATCGGCCGCACCGAGAAATCGTCGCGCGATCCGAGGAACCACTCGACCTGCACGGCATTCTCCGCCGGCAAGAGCGAGCAGGTCGCGTAGACCAGCCGGCCGCCCGGCCGCACGAGCCGCGTGGCGCTATCGAGAATGCGCCGCTGCAGGTCGGTGAGCGCCGTCAGGTCGTCGGCGCTCACGCGCCACTTCGCATCGGGATTGCGTCGCCAGGCGCCGATGCCGCTGCAGGGCGCGTCGACGAGCACGCGATCGAACGTACGCGCGTGCCGCTTGACCCACGGATCGCGCTCGGTCGTGAGGCCGCGACGCTCGACGTTGTGGATGCCGGCGCGGTTGAGGCGGACGGCGGCGCGCTCGACGCGCCCCTGCAGGACGTCGCAGGCGACGATGTGCCCCTTGTTCTGCATCGTCGCCGCCATCGCGAGCGTCTTGCCGCCGGCGCCGGCGCAGAAGTCGACCACACGCATGCCTGGCCGCGCGCCGGTCAGCAGCGCCACGATCTGCGACCCCTCGTCCTGCACCTCGATCAGGCCGTCGCGAAAGACGGCCAGCGTCGCTACGGGCGGCCGGCCCTGCACGCGCAGACCGATCGGCGACAGCGGTGTTGGCGTCGCCTCGATCCCGGCCTCGGCAAGCGCCGCGATCGCCTGCGCGCGCGATCCTTTCAGCGTGTTGACGCGCATGTCGAAGGCCGCCTCGGCGCCGAGCGCCGCCATTTCCGTCTCGAAGCGGCTCCCGAAGAGGTTGCGCAGCTGGTGCTCGAGCCATTGCGGATATTCAAGCCGCACCCAGGCCGGCTGCGCGCCGTCGTCGATCGCGTGACCGGCGAGCTTCCCGGCCAGGTCGCGCTCACGGCTTTCGAGCGGCGGCGGCCGGTATTGCCCACCGTCGAACGTGCCGGCGAGTCGATCGGCTGACCAGCCCTCGAGCAGCACCAGCGCTGCGATCACCCGCAGGCGGTCGGTGAGCGACCCGGAAATACCCATGCGCGCCAGCCACCACTCGAGCCGCGCACGATGCCGCAGCACGGCGTAGACATGGTCGATGATATGGCGCCTGTCCTTGCCGCCGATATAGCGGTGGTTGCGGAAGTATGCCGCCGCCGCGCGATCGGCAGGCGCCGTTCCGCCATGGATGTCGCTCAACAGGTCGATCGCCGCCTGCAGGCGCGCACCCGGAGTCATGCTGTAGGTCTCGTGGGGAGGCGCGCCGCCGAGCGGCGCCGGTTACATCTCGCGACGATAATTGGGCGCCTCGCGGGTCACCGTGACGTCGTGGACATGGCTTTCACGCCAGCCGGCGTTGGTGATGCGCTGGAAAACGCAGTTCTTCTGCATCGCGGCGATGGTGGCATTGCCGGTATAACCCATGGCGGCGCGCAGGCCGCCGACCAGCTGGTGGATCACGTTGCCGACCGGTCCCTTGTAGGGCACGCGGCCCTCGACGCCCTCCGGCACAAGCTTGAGCGTGTCCGAGACTTCCTGCTGAAAGTAACGGTCGGCCGAGCCGCGCGCCATCGCGCCCAGCGATCCCATGCCGCGATAGGACTTGTAGGACCGGCCCTCATAGAGGAACACCTCGCCCGGACTCTCGTCCGTGCCGGCGAGCAGCGAGCCGATCATCACGCAATCGGCGCCGGCGGCGATCGCCTTGGCGAGGTCGCCCGAATATTTGATGCCGCCGTCGGAGATCACCGGCACTTGCTGGGCGCGCGCGGCTTCGACAGCATCGAGCACGGCCGTCAGCTGCGGCACGCCGACGCCGGCGACGACGCGCGTCGTGCAGATCGATCCCGGCCCGATGCCGACCTTGATGGCATCGGCGCCAGCATCGATCAGCGCCTTGGCGCCCTCCGAGGTCGCGACATTTCCGGCTACCACCTGACAGGCGTTGCTCAGCCGCTTCACGTCGCCGACCGTCTGCAGCACGCCGCGCGAATGGCCGTGCGCCGTGTCGACGACGATGACGTCGACCTCCGCCTCGAGCAGCGCCTCGGCACGCTTGAGTCCGTCGCTGCCGACGCCGACCGCCGCGGCGGCGCGCAGCCGCCCCTTCTCGTCCTTGGAGGCGTTGGGGTAGGCCTGCGCCTTCTCCATGTCCTTGACCGTGATGAGGCCGATGCAGCGGTAGTCTCGGTCGACCACCAGCAGCTTCTCGATGCGGTACTGATGCAGCAGCCGCTTCGCCTCGGCGCGATCGACGCCCTCGCCGACGGTGATCAGCCGGTCCCTCGTCATCAATTGGCGAACCGGCTCGGCCTTGTTGTCGGCGAATCGCACATCGCGATTCGTGAGGATGCCAACCAGCTTGGTGGTGCCGCGCTCGACCACGGGGATGCCGGAGATCTGGTGCTCGGCCATCAGGCGCAGCGCATCGGCGAGAGTCTGATCCGGATGGATCGTGACGGGGTTGATCACCATTCCCGATTCGAACTTCTTGACCTTGCGCACCTCGTCGGCCTGGCGGCCGGCATCGAGATTCTTGTGGATGACGCCGATGCCGCCCGCCTGCGCCATGGCGATGGCCAAGCGATGCTCGGTCACCGTGTCCATCGCCGCCGACAATAGCGGAATGCCCAGTTCGATCGAGCGCGTCAGACGGGTGCGGGTGCTGGTGTGCGCGGGAAGGACGGCGGATTCCGCTGGCCGCAACAGAACGTCATCGAACGTCAGGGCCTCGCGGAACTGCATGCCACTCCTCCGGTTTCCCCCGGCAGATAATGGCGCGCCATCATACACATCGTCGGGTCAATGCCAAGCGCCATCCATGAAAAGTTAAGAATATCGGGCCTTGAACCAACCGCTCCACGGCCGCATGATTCTGCGGGGGACCTCTTGCATCGCGCGAATGCGAATCGCGCGCTTGTGGGGCAACGACATGCGAGATGGAGGTCGATCCGATGAAAAAGAAGATCACATGGATCGTCGTGGCGGACGGGGCGCGGGCTCGCGTCCTGATGAACGAAGGCGTGGGCAAGGGCTTGCAGCCGGCGATCAACGGCGAGTTGGCACATGCGCTGCCACGGTCCCGGGATCTCGGCACCGATCGGCCGGGTCGCGTGCAGCAGCGCGGCACCAGCGGCCGCCACGCCATCGCCCCCCACGTCGATTGGCACCGATTCGAGAAGGAGAAGTTCGGCAAGGAGATCGCCCGGCTCCTCGATGACGCCGCCGAGCGCAACGCGTTCGACCGCCTCGTCCTCATCGCGCCGCCACGCACCTTGGGTGATCTGCGCGCCGCCCTCGCGCCGCGGACCCGCGGGTTCATCTTCGCCGAGCTCGACAAGGACCTGACTCACACGACGCTCCAGGAGCTGCCGGACCACCTTGCCGACGTGGTGGCGCTGTAGCCATCGACGTTCACTCGGCCGGCCGGCCGCGAAAGCCGGTGGCGACGAGATAGAGCTCCGCCGAATCGGTACGGCTTGCCGGCGGCTTGACGTGCCGCACGGTCGCAAAGGCCTGTTTAAGACCGACCAGCAGTTCGCCCTGCGCACCGCCCTGGAGCACCTTGCACACGAAGCTGCCGCCCGGCGCCAGCAGCCGCCGGGCGCAGTCATAGGCGCTCTCCGCCAGGGCGACGATGCGGAGATGATCCGTCTGTGCATGCCCCGTCGCCGGCGGCGCCATGTCGCTGAGGACGACGTCGGCCGGACCTCCAAGCGCCCCGGCAACAGCGGCCGGCGCCTCGGGTGCGGATGCGTCGAGCTGAAGCACCGTGGCGCCCGGTATTGCGTCCATGGCCGCAAGATCGACGGCGACGACGTAGCCGGCGCGGCCGACGCGCTCGACCGCGACTTGTGTCCAGCCTCCGGGTGCCGCCCCGAGGTCGACGACTCGCCGGCCCGGGGCCAGGAGATGGAAGCGGTCGTCGAGCTGCAGCAGCTTGAAGGCGGCCCGCGAGCGATAGCCCAGGCGCCGCGCCTCGGCAACGTAGGGGTCGTTGAGCTGGCGCTCCAGCCAGCGCGTCGAGGACGGCCGCCGGCGACTGGCGCTCTTGACGCGAACGGTGGTGCCGCGCCCGCCCGACAACGCGCCGCCGCGCCGGCGTGCGCTCAACGCTCCCGCCATTGCCGCCCGACGGGGCGCCGATTGGCCTGCATGAGGCTCGCGAGGATGCCCTCGCGCACGCCGCGGTCGGCGACGCGCAAGCGGCCGACCGGCCACAGGCCGCAGATCGCCTCGAGGATGGCGCAGCCCGCAACCACCAGGTCGGCGCGTTCGGGGCCGATGCAGGGATTGGCGCTGCGCTCCTCGCAGGTCATCGCTGCCAGGCCTTGGCTCAGGCTGCTGATGGCGGCGAAATCGAGATAGCAGCCGTCGACGATCGCGCGGTTGTACCGCGGCAGCCCCTGATGCACGCCGGCCAGCGTCGTGACGGTGCCGGAGGTCCCCAGCATCTGCACGGCACCGGCGGCGACGCGCCGGTCGATGCCGTTCCGCCCGGCAAAGGCCCGCAGGCGACCTGCGACCTCCTCGACCATCGCGCGATAGACCTCGGGCGCGATACGGGAACCGCCATAGGCCTCGGTGAGATTGACCACACCGATCGGGATCGACAGCGCATCGATGATTTGCGGCGGCCGGTTCGAGCGCAGCCGCAGCCAGCCCAGTTCCGTGCTGCCGCCGCCGATGTCGAAGACCAGCGCCCGCGGCCGGCGGGCGCTCAGCAACGGGGCGCAGCCGTTGAACGCGAGCAGCGCCTCCTCGGCCGAGGAAATGATCTCGATGTCGAGCCCGGTCTCGGCGCGGACGCGGCCGAGAAATTCACCGCAGTTCTGCGCACGGCGACAGGCCTCGGTGGCAACCGCCCGCGCATGGGTGACGCCGCGGCGGCTGATCTTGCCGGCACAGACCTTGAGCGCGTCGATGGCGCGCTCCATCGCCTCTTGGGACAGGAGGCCGCTGGTCGCCAGCCCCTCGCCCAGACGGACGATGCGCGAGAAAGCGTCGATGACGCGAAAATAGCGACCGATCGGCTTGGCGATGAGCAGGCGGCAGTTGTTGGTCCCGAGATCGATCGCCGCGTAGGTCGGCGACGGCCCCTCGCCGAGCGCCGGCCCGGGGGTCTCCGTCGATAGCGTGGACGCCACCGCTCCCACGTTCCAAGTCTCCCTCACCCACCCGGCGATCCGAGCTAAGCCCCGGTGCCCGAATTGCCTTATCGTTATGCACATCCTACAAACGCGTTACCGTTTCGCCAAGCACGGCTGTGCAACCGCCGAAGATCGGGCCAAATTGGTTGCAAGGCCCCCTTCCGCGCACTAGATTCGCGTTTCATTCCCTCGGCGCGATCGGACCCGATCGCTGCGCGTGGTGGGGGATCGTCTAACGGTAGGACAGCGGACTCTGACTCCGCCAGTCTAGGTTCGAATCCTAGTCCCCCAGCCAGCTAAAAAGCCCGTTAACTCAACAAGTTAGCGGGCTTCTTCATTTCCGGGGCATCGCCCATGTCGCATCATGTTGCATGCCAACTTTCCCGCGCATTTGCTGACTTTCCCGTGCAGTCCCGGCCGCTCCGTGCAACATGACTGCGACATAGAACGCTCCGCCACGGCGCTGCACTCCCGCGTATCTGCCAACGCTTGATTGTTCCCCGGAGACCCGCTATATGATCCCCCACACGTCGCCGGAGCCACAAGGGATGGCCCCCGGCGTGCGCCGCGTCGGGGCCGATCATAAGGATTGCCGCTGACGCGCGCCGCGTCGAGCAGACGCATCCGAGCCGGTGAGAGGCTTCCGCCCTCACCCGCGCGTCGCGTAGACCAAGCTC
>JBKOWC010000204.1:0-9144 GCA_046724215.1 Pseudomonadota bacterium
TCGAGGTCGGCCCGATCGCCGACGAGGTGCGGGCGACCGGAACGCTGCGGCCGCGGCTTACCGCCCTGGTTACGTCGCCCGTTTCCGGCCGGGTGAAGGAAATCCTCGTCGACTTCAACGTCCCGGTCACCGCCGGGCAGGTCGTCGCGCGCCTGGACGCCGACGACGCGACGGCGCGCCTCAACCTGGCGCTGGCCGATCTCGATGTCGGCAAGGTCACGGCCGTCGGCCAGCAGGCACAGATCGAGCGCGCGCGCAGCGATGCCGAGAATCTGCACCAGACGGCACTGGCCGCCGACGCCGATGTCGAGCGGGCCAAGATCGCGCTTGCCGACGCCGAGCGCGAACTGAAGCGGAAGCAGGGGCTGGCGACCACCGGCGACACGCCGAAGGAACTTAGGGACCAGGCGCAAACCACCGAGGCGACCGCGCGATCCGCCCTCGATGGGGCAACGGCTCGCGCTGCGGCCGCGCAGGCAGCTTACAGCGCATCGCTCTCCGCGCTGCGCGCCGCCGAGTCGCAGGGCGACGCCGCCACCGCCGACATCCGCCGGCGCGAGGAGGCCGTCGAGCAGGCGCGCGTCGATCTCGCGCACACGGAGATTCGCGCCCCGATCGACGGAACGATCATCGCGCGCGCCATCGAGGTCGGCCAGGCCGTCGCGGCCGGGCCGCAGACGCCGCCGCTGTTCGTCGTCGCGCAGGACCTGCGGCAGATGCAGGTCTATGCGAACGTGGACGAGGCCGACATCGGCGGCATCGCCGACGGCCAGGCCGTCACCTTTACGGTCGACACACATCCCGGCGAGTCGTTTTCGGGCCGCATCGCCGACATCCATGTCTCGCCCGAGGTCGTGCAGAACGTCGTCACCTATACGGCGGTGATCGCGGCGGCGAATCCCGATCTGAAGCTGCTGCCCGGCATGACGGCGAACGTGCGCATCACGCTCCAGAATGCCGACGCCGCGCTCAAGGTGCCGAATGCGGCCTTGCGCTTCCAACCGGACGGGGTGCCGGCCAAGCCGGCCGGCGCGGCGGCGCGCGTCTGGGTCCTGGGCGCCAACGGTCAGCCGCAACCGGTTGCCGTGCGTACCGGAATCACGGACGGCATCTATACCGAACTGCTTGGCGACGATCTCCACGCCGGCGCGCGCGTCATCGTCGGCATCGTCCGCTCCGATGACCGCCGGGTGCGCATGAACACGCCGTCGTCGTGAACATGCCTGAACCGCTGATCGAGGCGGTCGGACTGAGCAAGAGCTACCGGCTCGGCCCACACCGGATCGCCGCTGTCGCTGACGTGAACCTGACGATCGCGCGCGGCGAATTCGTCGCGATCATGGGACCGTCCGGATCGGGCAAGTCGACATTCATGAATCTGCTGGGCTGTCTGGATGCGCCGACCGCCGGCCGGTATCTCCTGGACGGGGTTGACGTGCGGAGCAAGAGCGGCGATGCGCTGGCGGCCATCCGCAACCGCAAGATCGGCTTCGTCTTCCAGAACTTCAGCCTGCTGCCGCATGTCGACGTGCTCGCCAACGTCGCCTTGCCGATGGTCTATGCGGGCACCCGTCGCCGCGACCGGCTGGCGCGTGCCCAGTCGCTGCTCGAAGCCGTCGGCCTCGCCCGCCGCGCCGACCACCGGCCCAGCCAGCTGTCCGGCGGCGAGCAGCAGCGCGCCGCCATTGCACGCGCCATCGCCAACGATCCCAGGCTGATTCTCGCGGACGAACCGACGGGCATGCTGGATACCGCAACGTCGCATGAGATCATGGCGCTGTTCCAGCGCCTCAACCGCACGGGAATCACGATCGTGCTGGTCACGCACGAGCCGGATATCGCCCGTTGCGCGGAGCGGATCGTCGTCTTCCGTGACGGCCGGATCGCCGACGACACGACCGCAGCCGACGTGATTCAGTTCCCCTCGCCGCCTCAGGCGAGGCATGCCGGCGTGAGCCCATGACCTGGCTCGACTCGGTTCGCACCGCGCTCGAATCGCTGCGGACGAACGCTACGCGCAGCTTCCTCACCGTCCTCGGCATCATCATCGGCGTCGCCGCCGTCATGGCCGTCGTTGCGGTCGCATCGGGTGCGCGCACGCTCGTCGTCGGGCAGGTGAAGGACCTCGGCGCCAACCTGATCATGGTGAGCCCGGGTACGCTGATGACTGGCGGCGTCCGGCTTGCCGACGGCGTGTCGCAAACGCTGTCGGAAGACGACGCAGTGGCGATCGCTCACCAGCTGCCGGCGGTGCAGTATGCCGTCCCAACCGTGCATGGACCGGTGCAGCTGGTTCATGAAGACAGCAACTGGTCGACGGCGCTGGTGGGCACGACCGACGATTTCACGGCCGCCCGGAATTGGGACTTGGCGTCCGGACGAGACCTTCTTCCGGAGGACGCCGAGTCTTCCGCCAAGGTGGCTCTGCTGGGATCCACGGTGGCGCAAAGGCTGTTCGGCGATGCATCGCCTCTGGGCGCCTTCCTGCGCATCCAGAAGGTGCCCTTCACGGTCGTCGGCGTTCTGGCGCCCAAGGGCCAGTCGAAGGGCGGACAGGATCAGGACGATCTGGTCGTGGTGCCGATTTCGACGGCCAAGAAGCGCATCCTCGGCGAGAATCCGATCAACGCCCGGGCGGTCAGCTCGGTCATCGTCGCGGTCCGCGACGGGGCCGACGTGGACGCGGCCGAGCGCGATCTGCGCGCCCTCCTGCGTCAGCAGCATCGCCTGCAGCCGCAGCAGGAGGACGATTTCGTCATCAAGAATCTGGCCGACGTGATGGCGCTCCGTCAGGCGATGTACCGGGCGCTGACCTGGCTGCTCAGCGCACTCGCGGCTGTCTCGCTCATCGTCGGCGGCATCGGCGTGATGAACGTGATGCTGGCGTCGGTGGCCGAGCGCACGCGCGAGATCGGCATCCGGGTTGCCGTCGGCGCCCGCCGGCGCGATGTGCTGTCCCAGGTGCTCGCCGAATCGATAACCCTGAGCGTTCTCGGCGGCATGATCGGACTGCTGGTCGGCATCGTCGCGTCGGCCCTGGTCGCCAAGGCGGCCGGCTGGCCGATGGAGATCCGCCTCGACGCGATCCTCCTGGCGGTCGGCTGCAGCGGCGCCGTCGGCATCGTGTTCGGACTCTACCCCGCCTATCGAGCGGCCTCGCTCGATCCCATCGAAGCGCTGCGGCACGTATGAAGCGCATGCGTCGAGACACGTCCGGTCGGGCGCTGAGGCGGTTGTTCGTTGCGGCAGGCCTTGCCGTCGGCATCGCGGCGGCGGGCGAGGCGAAAGCCGAATCCCTGGCCGATGCACTGGCGGCGGCCTATGAGAGCAATTCCGAACTGCAGGCGGCACGGGCGCAGCTGCGCGCAACCGACGAAGGCGTTCCGGCGGCACGCGGCGGCTGGCGGCCGACGGCTATCGTCACTGCCAATGGCGGCGTCGGGATGAAGAACGACAACCACAACGACAACTCCGACCACAACGACGGACTGCTCGGCCGCGCCGAACTGCGGGTGCGCCAGCCGCTCTATACCGGCGGCCGTGTCAGCGCCCAGACCAAACAGGCCGAGAATCTCGTGCAGGCCCAGCGGGCGCAGCTCACGGCGTCGGAGCAGCAGGTCCTGCTGGAGGCGGTGGTCGCCTACATGGACGTGCTGCGCGACGAGTCCGTCGTGAAGCTTGACGGCAATCACGAGAAGATCCTGCAGAGCCAGCTCGCGTCCGTGCGCCGCCGCGTCACCGCCGGCGAACTCACGGATACGGACGCCGCGCAATCGCAGTCGCGCCTGGCGAATGCCACGGCGGAGCGCGTCCAGGCCGAGAGCAACCTGAACGCGTCCCGCGCGACCTATGCGCGGGTGATGGGCGTGCCGCCGACGGCGGTCGCCATGCCGGATATGCCTGCCGATCTGCCGGCGACCGTCGACGAGGCGGTCGCCGATTCGGCGAGCCATCCCAGCATCGTCGCGGCCCAGTTCTCCGAGAGCGCGGCGCGCGACGACGTGAAGGCGGTCGCGGGCGAGGCGATGCCGACCGTCTCTCTCGACGGCATCGCCTCGACCCACCATGACACGCTCGCCGTCCTCGGCGAGGTCACGATTCCGCTCTATCAGGGCGGCGTCGTCGCCGCCCGCGAGCGGCAGTCGAAGGAGCAGGCGGGCGAGCGCCGGATCGACATCGAAACGCAACAGCGCAAGGCCGCCAACGACGCCGCCGGCGCCTGGTACGATCTGGTCGCCGCGCGCGCCCGCATCGAGTCGTTCCAGACGCAGGCCGCGACGGCAAAGAAGGCGGAAGACGGAATCAGGCGCGAGGAGGCCCAGGGCCAGCGCACCATCCAGGATGTGCTCGACGCCGTGGACGAGTCGCTGAATGCCCAGGTCAACCTGACGAACGCCCGCCATGACGCCGTCGTCGCGGCCTATCGCCTGCTCGCCGCCATCGGCCATCTCACCGCCCGCGATCTCGCCCTTCCGGTGAAGCTCTACGATCCGAACCAGCACTACCAGGCCGTGCGCGAGAAGTTCTGGGGCACCGACACCGTCGGCGGTCCGTGAGTCGACGGGAGGCTTGCCGCGCCGGCCCTCGCCCACTATAGCGGCGATCCACGTCACCCGCTTGAGGGCACCGGCCATGGCGAAAAACGGACCCATCGTCATCCAGGGCATCGATCATGTGGTGCTGCGCGTGCGCGACGTCGAGCGCGTGCAGCGCTTCTATTGCGACGTGCTCGGCTGCACCGTCGAGAAGCTGCAGCCCAAGATCGGCCTCACGCAGCTGCGCGCCGGCCGCTCGCTGATCGATCTCGTCGACGTCGCCGGCGAGCTTGGACGCCTGGGCGGGGCGGCGCCGGGGCGTGAGGGCCGCAACATGGATCACGTCTGCCTGCGGGTGGAGCGGCTGGATGGTCCGGCGATCCGCGCCTACCTCGAGTCGAAGGCGGTCACGGCCGGCGAGATCGTCGGCCGCTACGGCGCCGAGGGCGACGGTCCCTCCCTCTACATCGAGGATCCCGAGGGCAACACCGTCGAACTGAAGGGCCCGCCGGCGCCGGCCGCGTAAGGATAGGCGCCGTCGGCTCGCGCTTCCTCAGAGGTGTACGCGCAGCAGCTGGCCGGCGCGCGTCTCGAGGCGGGCTTGGTTGCGCGCCTCGGGGTCGAGCACGCCGAAGAAGGTCTGCAGGTGGAGGCCGAGCGGGCGCTGCTCGCTGCGGTCGACGATCATGCGGAACCAGTGGCAGGGCATCGTCTTCACCAGCGTGTTGGAGGCGGTCACGTAGCGGATGGTCACGGGGCGCGGGGTTGCCCAGGTGATGATCGCCCGCATGCCCGTATGGCCGTCGGCGAGATCGTTGATCGCCGCCTGCGCCACGCGCGAATTCAAGACCATCGCGCCGGCCAGAAAGGCCGACTGGTTGTCCGGGAAGGCAGTGATCGCGACGATATCGCCGCGCACGGCTTGGCCGCGCAACAGCATCGCGGCGTTGGTCACCCCGATGTGGCGGGTGAAGGCGTGCGCCTCGGCCTCGCTGTGGTAGTCCGTCGGCCGGAATTCCGAGGCCCGGAACATGGTCTCGACATCGGCGGTCGTATAGATCCGGTTCTGGACGATGGCCATATCGCGCGTCCCTGCGTTGCTGCAATCGGACGCGCGTATGGTCGCATGGTGGCGTCGGGGCCGCCTATGATCCCCGTCACAGGCTAGAGGCCGAGAGCCTCCTCGGCCGGCGTGTACTTCAGCCGCAACGCATCGGCCACGGCCTTGTAGGTGAGCTTGCCGGCGTGGATGTTGAGGCCGTGGCGCAGGTGAATGTCCTCGCCGCAGGCGCGGCGGTAGCCCTTGTCGGCGAGCGCCACGGCGAAGGGCAGGGTGGCGTTGTTGAGGGCGAAGGTCGAGGTGCGGGCGACGGCGCCCGGCATGTTGGCGACGCAGTAGTGGACGATGCCGTCGATGACGTAGGTCGGGTCGGCGTGGGTCGTCGGATGGCTGGTCTCGAAGCAGCCGCCCTGGTCGATGGAGATGTCGACGAGCACCGAGCCCGGCCGCATCTTCTTCAGCATCGCCTTCGTCACGAGCTTCGGCGCGGCGGCGCCGGGCACCAGCACGGCGCCGATGACGAGATCGGCGCCGATGACGTGCTGCTCGATGGCGTCGACGGTGGCGTACTGCGTGTAGAGCTTGGAACCGAACTCCTCGTCGAGCTGCTTCAGGCGGTCGAGCGAGCGGTCGATGACGGTGACGTGGGCCTCGAGGCCCATGGCCATGCGCGCCGCATGGGTGCCGGAGACGCCGCCACCGAGGATGACGACCTTGCCCGGGGGAACGCCAGGCACGCCGCCCAAGAGGATGCCGGCGCCGCCGGGCTCCTTCTCCAGGCAGTGGGCCCCGACCTGCACGGACATGCGGCCGGCGACCTCGCTCATGGGCGCCAGGAGCGGCAGGCCGCCGCGCGCGTTTGTCACGGTCTCGTAGGCGATGGCGGTACAGCCGGACTCCAACAGGCCCTTGGTCTGCTCGGGATCGGGGGCGAGGTGGAGGTAGGTGAAGAGCAGCTGGTCGGCGCGCAGCATCTTGCACTCGTTCGGCTGCGGCTCCTTCACCTTGACGATCATCTCGGCCTTGGCGAAGACGTCGGCGGCGGTGGCGGCGATCTCGCAGCCGACCGCCTTGTAGGCGGCGTCGTCGAAGCCGATGCCGCTGCCGGCGCCGGTCTGCACCAGCACCTGGTGGCCGTGATGGATCAGCTCGCGCGCACTCGCGGGCACGAGGCCGACGCGATATTCGTGGGTTTTGATTTCCTTGGGGACGCCGATCAGCATCTATCCATTCCTCATGTAGGGGCGGGCTGCGCCCGCCCGCGGGCGCGCAGCGCGCCCCTACGCGACCGTCTTCAGGACCTTGCCCAGTTTATCGAACATCTCGTCGATGTGGGTCTTTTCCACGATGAGCGGCGGCGAGAGGGCGATGATGTCGCCGGTGACGCGGATGAGGAGGCCGTCCTCGTAGGACTTCACGAAGGATTCGAAGGCGCGGGCGCCCGGTTTCCCGGCGCGCGGCTCCAGCTCGATGCCGGCGATGAGGCCGAGGTTGCGCAGGTCGATGACGTTCCTCGTGCCCTTGAGCGAATGGACGGCGTCCTCCCAATACTGCGCGAGGCCGTTGGCGCGCTCGAAGAGGCCCTCCTCCTGGTAGATCTCCAGGCTGGCGACGCCGGCGGCGCAGGCGAGCGGATGCGCCGAATAGGTGTAGCCGTGGAAGAGCTCGATGGCGCCGTCGGCCGCCTTTTCCATGAAGGTCTCGTAGATGCCCTTGCGCACGAAGACGGCGCCCATGGGAACCGTGCCGTTGGTGAGGCCCTTGGCGCAGGTGATCATGTCCGGCACGACGCCGAAATACTCGGTGGCGAAGCTGGCGCCGAGGCGGCCGAAGCCGGTGATGACCTCGTCGAAGATGAGGAGGATGCCGTGCTTGGTGCAGATGTCGCGCAGCTTCTGCAGATAGCCCTTGGGCGGGATCAGCACGCCCGTGGAGCCGGCGACCGGCTCGACGATGACGGCGGCGATGGTCGAGGCATCGTGCAGGGCGACGATGCGTTCGAGTTCGTCGGCGAGATGGGCGCCCCAGCCGGGCTGGCCGCGGGTGAAGGCATTTTCCTTCAGGTTATGGGTATGCGGCAGGTGATCGACGCCATTGAGCAGCGAGCCAAAGAACTTGCGGTTGCTGACGATGCCGCCGACGGAGATGCCGCCGAAGCCGACGCCGTGATAGCCGCGCTCGCGCCCGATCAGGCGCTGGCGCGTACCCTGGCCGCGGACGTTGTGGTAGCCGATGGCGGTCTTGAGGGCGGTATCCACCGCTTCCGACCCGGAGTTGGTGAAGAACACATGCTCGAAGTCGCCGGCCAGCATGGTGGTCAGGCGCGAGGCGAGCTTGAAGGCGAGGGGGTGGCCCATCTGGAAGGTGGGCGCGTAGTCCATCTTGCCGACCTGGTCGCGCACGGCCTCGACGATCTTCTTGCGGCCGTGGCCGGCGTTGACGCACCAGAGGCCCGCCGTGCCGTCGAGGATCTTGCGGCCGTCATGCGAGGTGTAGTGCATGTCCTGCGCGCCGACGAGCAGGCGCGGCTTGGCCTTGAACTGCCGGTTGTTGGTGAAGGGCATCCAGAAGGCTTCGAGATTGTTGGGCGAGGCGTCGAAATTCGCGACGTCGACGGTCGAGGTCATGGTCGGGGTCCGTTCATCGGGAAGGGTGGCGGGAGATTACACCATCCGCCGCCGGGCCGACAAACCGCCGGCCGGGCTGGCCCCATCGTCCGCTGGAAACTGGCCCGGTGCGCAAAGCGACGCAGGCACCCCACCCGCCTGCCGAAGTCGTACGGCGGGCAGGTGCCCAGCGGAGAACGGAGCGAGCGGCGCGGCCCCGGAGAGGAGACGGATGGCGCGCCGGCTCGGCCGGGAGGGCGAAACCGGCGGAAGGACCCCATGCCCAGCGGAGGCGACCGGATGCCGTAGGGGCGAGCGGCGCTCGCCCATGCGAGCGACTGCGGGATGTTTCCGTGCAATGGCACCGGCGGTCGGGCGAGCGCCGCTCGCCCCTACAATGGAAACGTGCGGAAGGACCCATGCCCAGCGGTACGGCGGTGGCGCAGGAGGCCGACGAGGGCGCGGATGCGCTTGGTCCAGGCGCGGGCTTCGGCATTGAGGGCGCGCGTCGCTGCCGAGTAGCCGCCGTGGGTGAGCCGGGCGCGGGCGCAGCGGGCGCGGCCCTCGGGCGTGCGCGGACCGGTGCTGAGACCGCCATGCATCCGGCAGCGGCCGTTGGCCATGGCCGGCTGGCGGCAACTGCCGCCGCAGCGCGTGCGGGCGCCGCAGCGGGGTGCCGTCAGGAAATCGCCCGGCCGGGCGCCGCTGCGGAGGCGGCCGCGGCGGGCGGCAGGGTCGCGGTCGAGGGCAGCGGCGGAAATGAACGAAGGAGCCCATGCCCAGCGGTGGAGGGGGTGGGGGCAAGAACGGTCATTGGGGACCTCGACCTCGAAATTGCAACTTGCATGCGTTCGCTAAATGTTCTACGATGTTCAAGGCGAAACGTCAAGTTATTTCAGGGGATTCAGGTTAGCGAACGACCGATAAGCGTGGGGTCTTGGCA
>JBKOWC010000328.1:0-8031 GCA_046724215.1 Pseudomonadota bacterium
CATCTTCCAGAACGTGATGGCCGGGCCGCATCCCCGGGACATCGCGACCGTGCGCCCGAAGCTGCGCATCCCGGCCGCCCTCGGCGACATCCGCGGCTGGCGCATCGCGCTCTGCGTCAACCCGGCGCAATACGACATCGAGCCGGACGTCGTGAACAACACGCTCAGGGCCGCCGACGCCTTCCGCGCCCTCGGCGCCGCCGTCGAGGCGGTCGACCTCGGCTGGAAGCGCGACGACGTCGCGCGCGCCTCGTCGGCGCACTTTGGCACCATTTTCGCCCCGTCGATCGCGCAGCACATCCGCAAGCACGGAAAGCTGATGAACGACTACACGCTCGACTTCGCGGGCCTGGCGAAGACGACCGGCAAGGGCGACTATCTCCAGGGGCTGCTCATCGAGGCCCGGATGTACGAGACGCTCGGCGCCGTTCTGCAGAGACATCGCGTCCTGCTCTGCCCGACGCTGCCGCTCCCCGCCACCATCGCCGGCGAGTCCTACGTGAAGCGCAAGCTGCGCATCAACGGCAAGCCGCAGCCGTCGATCGGCCACTGGCTGATGACCATTTGCTTCAACATCCTGAGCCGCTGCCCGGTGATCAGCCTGCCGTCCGGCCTGGCCGCGAACGGCGTCCCGACGGGGCTGTCGATCGTCGGCCGCACCTATGACGATGTCAGCATCTTCCGCGCCGCCGCGGCCTATGAACGGCAGGATCCCTGGTATGCAGCGAAGGCTCGACGTCCCGAACTCTGATCGAGTGGCTCGATGGGGCCGTCAGTGAATCGGGGTGATCACGCGATCCGTTTCGTTGTCCATTCGGACCGGAGTAGGGCCAAGCGCGCTCGCCGCATCTTGCACGGCGAAGCCCAGATTGACGCCTTGCGAACCGACCTCCCAGGTCTGACGAGCCACACCGGATCGCCGGGGGTCAACGCCGACGCCGGTTCCCGCCGCCTTCAAGTCATCGGCCGAAAGCACAGTGTCGACTGGTGAACCCTCGATGCAGCCGGCGATACATCCGTCGGATCCCGCTCGAACGACGCTCGCCTCAAGCAAGGTCGCAGCCGACAGGACGGCTGCGCCCCAAAGGCGCCGTCGCACCGTCACGAATCGAGGGAGCATCGTTGGTCGGCTCTCTTGTCTGGCCCGGCAACTCGGGCCATACCGGCTATTGCTGGTTGCCGTTGAGGGTGATGATCGAGACGGTCACGTCCTTGCCCCCGAACATCAGGCGCAGGACGAGCGGGTTGTTGACCGTGTCGCTCGTCGTTCCCAGCCCGAGGCCGCCGACGATGCGCGCGCCGGCCAACAACGCCGGCGTGATGGCGGTACCGATCCCGGTACCCGACAGGGCCAGCTCATGCGTCGAGAGCATCGTCGCGTCGGCGAGCGCCGCCCGCGGGATGACGTCGGCGCCGCTGACTTCCGTCGCCCGCGCGACGCCCGCGGGAAATACCGCGACGACGGCCGCCGCGATCACGCCAATCCGCAAGGTTCTGGCAAACATCTCCGACCTCCCACCCGAATCACAGCCGGAACGCACAAGCCCACCCGCATAGGCTGGCACAGCCGAGCGGCGCCGGCAAGTTACGCTGTCGTGACAGGTGATCGATCTTGGGCGATGGCGGGGCGACCCACGGGGTCGCCCCGGGCGGGACCCTACGCCGCGCTCGCCGTCGCCGCCGGCGCGCGGACCAGCGTCTCGTAGTCCTGCATCAGGTGGCGGGTGATCGGGCCGACCTGGAAGTTGTAGGGGCCGATCTCGCCGACCGGCGTCACTTCCGCGGCGGTGCCGGTGATGAAGACCTCGTCGGTCTTCGCCAGTTCCTCCGGCATGATGGCGCGCTCGATCACGTCGATATTGCGCTTGCGCGCGAGGTCGATGACCGTCTGCCGGGTGATGCCGTTGAGGAAGCAGTCGGGCTTCGGCGTATGCAGCTTGCCGGCCTGGGCCAGGAAGATGTTGGCGCCGGTCGCCTCGGCGATCTGGCCGCGCCAGTCGAGCATCATGGCGTCGGCGTAGCCGTCGTTCTCGGCCGCATGCTTGGAGAGCGTGCAGATCATGTAGAGGCCGGCGGCCTTGCTCGACGTCGGCGCCGTTTCGGGCGACGGCCGCTTCCACTTCGAAATCGCCATGCGGATGCCCTTGGTCTTGGTCTCCGGCGCGAAATAGGCCGGCCATTCCCAGGTCGCGATCGCCAGGTGGATCGTGTTCTTCTGCGCCGAGACCCCCATCATCTCGCTGCCGCGCCAGGCGACCGGGCGAATATAGCAGTCGCGCAGCTTGTTCGCCTCCATGGTCTGCCGCTTGGCGGCGTCGATCTCGGCGACGCTGAAGGGGATCTTGAAACCGAGGAGCTCGGCCGACTTGTGCAGCCGCTCGCTGTGCGCCGTCGACTTGAAGATGCGGCCGCTATACCCGCGCTCGCCCTCGAAGACGCAGCTCGCATAGTGGAGCCCGTGGGTGAGGACGTGGACCTTGGCGTCGCGCCAGGGCACGAGCTTGCCGTCGAACCAGATGACGCCGTCGCGATCGTCGAAGGGCAGCACGCTCATGATGTCCTGCCTTGTTGGAACTGCGGGGAAGGCTATCATTTCGGCGACAACACCGCCGAATCAAGGGATGATCTTAGGGCTTTCCGGAAAATACGTCAACATGGCTGACATAAAATCTCCCGCCAATCCGCTGTTCCTGCGCGAGGAGGACCTGCGCCAGGGGATCGAGCTGCTGTTCTACGCCTATCGCGACTTCACCACCGAGGCGGACGCCATGCTGACCCAATACGGCTTCGGGCGCGCGCATCATCGCGTCATCTATTTCGTCGGCCGCAATCCCGGCATGCCGGTGGCGGCGCTGCTCGACATCCTGAAGATCACCAAGCAGAGCCTGTCGCGCGTGCTCAGCCAGCTGGTGCGGCAGGGCTTCATCACCCAGCGGCCCGGCCCGAGCGATCGCCGGCAGCGGCTGCTGGAGCTGACGCCGCAGGGCGCCGACCTCGAGCGCCGCCTGACCGAGGCGCAGCGCGCGCTGGTCGCCCGCGCCTACCGTGCCGCCGGCGCCGATGCGGTGGACGGTTTCCGCAAGGTGCTGCTCGGCCTGATCAACGACACCGATCGCGGCAAGTTCGCGCGCCCCGCGATGCGGCGCTGAGCGGCGGACGATGCGCGCAGCAGAGAGCAACAAGGCGATCACCGGAGCGCCAACCGCCGCCCGTCCGGATGTCGGCGACTTCCTTCCGGCGGGGACGTTCGTCGATCACGAGGACCGGCCGACCATGCTGCAGACGCAGGACATCGCCGGCCACCCGCTCGTGCTGTTCCTTTGCCGACGCGCGGACGCGCCGGCGAACGGCCCGGAGTTCGATCGCCTGCGCGACCTGGCGCCCGCCTTCGCCGAAGCCCGTGCCAGGGTCTTCGCCGTCTGCGGATCGCCGGCGGGCGAGAACCGGGCGGTGGCCGCGGCGCGGAACCTGCCGTTTCCGCTGCTCGCCGCCACGGCCGCCGAATTTCTCGACCGGCTGGGACTCGGCGACGACGCCGGGGCGTGCGCCACCATCGTCACTGACCCCAATTCCCGGATCATCGCGCGGCTGCGGCCCGACGCCGCGGCGGCGCAGGGCGACCGCGCCCTGGCGCGGTGCGTCGCGCTCGGACTCGCGGGCGCGGAGACGGCGCAGGTCGTCGCGCCGCATCCGCCGGTGCTCGTCGTGCCGACCGTCTTCGATCCGTTCTTCTGCACGCGCCTGATCGAGCTGTGGCAGCGCGGCGACAAGCGCGAGAACGAGGTGTCGCGCGGCGTCGCCGGCAGCGCCGACTACGAGGCCCGCACCAACACCGCCCTGAAGCGCCGCACCGACGTCCTGATTCCGGAAGGCGACAACGCCCTCAATCTGCAGATCCGCGACCGCTTCCAGCGGCGCATCGTGCCGGAGCTGGTCAAATGCTTCCAGTTCGCGGTCCGCTCCTACGAAGTGGCGCGCATCGGCTGCTATGACGCGGCCCGCGGCGGCTATTTCAAGGCGCATCGCGACGACGTCGGCGATCCCGCGCAACCGCGCCGCTTTGCGCTCAGCCTGAACCTCAACGACGACTTCGAGGGCGGCGGCGTCCGCTTTCCCGAATATGGCCGCCAGTCCTATCGTCCGCCGGCCGGCGGCGGCGTCGTGTTCTCCTGCAACCTGCTGCATGAGGCGATGCCGGTCACGCGCGGCCGCCGCTTCGGCCTGTTCACGTTCTTCCGCTAGGTTCCGCGGGCTTTCGCGCTGTTTCATGGCGCCGCGGCTTGTGGCAAAACTGTGTCAGCCGTCCGCGGCCGTCTTTCGCCGGCAACCACGGACCCTCAAATCCTTTCAATGAAGGCACCCGGATGGGTCGGCCTTTTCCAGACAATCCAAGGAGACACGAGATGTTGAGACATCTTCTGTTGACGACAGCGGCCGTGGTCTCGCTCGCGTCGGGGGCGGTCTTGGCGCAGAACAGCACCACCACGCAGCCGCCGGCGACGCCGCCCGCGCCTGCGGCGGACCAGCCGGCACAGCCGGCGGCACCGATGCAGGCCCCGAGCACGTCGGCTCCGAGCACGTCGAGCGATACGAGCTCGCAGGCCCAGCCGACGCAACCGGCGGCACCGGCCGAGCAGAGCAAGCAGGCGGCCACCCCGCCGCCCAGCGACGCGATCATCCCGCAGCAGACCGCCAGCGACATGCGGGCCGACAAGCTGATCGGCATGCGCGTCTACAACATGAACGGCGACGAGGTCGGCAAGGTCGACGACATCCTGATCGGCAAGGACGGCAAGATCAGCGGCGTCGTGCTGTCGGTCGGCGGCGTTTTCGGCATCGGCAGCAAGGCCGTCGGCCTCGTGTGGAAGGAGGTCGACATCTCGCCGCAGCAGGACACGATGCAGATCAGCTACTCGAAGGAGCAGCTCGAAGTGGCGCCGGAGTTCAAGCGGTTGGAGCCGACGCCGACGCCGAGCGGCACGACGTCACAGACCCAGTAATTGTAGCTTAAGAAGTCGCCGGCATCGACCGGCGACTTCCACCTGCTTCTCCCCGCCGAGGGGACCGTCTCCAGGAGAACCGCTCATTTCGGTTGCATGAACCTGTGCGTCCTTCGACAAGCTCAGGATGAGGGATGGTTTTTATGGCACGAAGGAAGACCCTCATCCTGAGCTTGTCGAAGGACGCGCGGCGTCAATCCCGGCATAGGATGGGCTTCACGGAATCGCCCCGCTAGGCAGGCGAGCGGGCGGCGCTATAATCGGGGCATGACCGCCGACGGCACCGCCGAACCGTCCCACATCCTCGTCGTCGACGACGACAAGCGGCTGCGCGAGCTGCTGCGCAAATACCTGGCCGAGCAGGGTTTCCGCGTCACCGTCGCGGCCGACGCCGCCGATGCGCGCCGCAAGCTCGACGGCCTCGTCTTCGATCTCATCGTGATGGACATCATGATGCCCGGCGAGAGCGGCCTCGAGCTGACGCGCGCGCTGCGCCAGAACGACGACGTGCCCGTCCTGCTGCTGACGGCGATGAGCGAGCCGGACGACCGCATCGCCGGACTCGAGACCGGCGCCGACGACTATCTGGTGAAGCCGTTCGAGCCGCGCGAGCTGGTGCTGCGCATCCGCCGGATCCTCCGCCGGATTCCTCCCGAACCGGCGACGGCGCGGCGCGAGGTGCGCTTCGGCAACTTCAGCTTCGATCTCGACCGCCGCACGCTGCGGCGGAGCGGCCAGGACATCCGCCTCACCGCCGGCGAAGCCGAGCTGCTCGCCGCCCTCGCGGCAGCACCGGGGCAAACGCTGTCGCGCGACGTGCTTGGCCAGGCCGCGCCGCCGGGAGAGGCCGGGCGAGACTCCGGCATCGGCAGCCGCATGGTCGACGTGCAGATGACGCGCCTGCGGCGCAAGATCGAGGCCGATCCGCGCTTCCCGCGCTACCTGCAGACGGTGCGCGGCCGCGGCTACATGCTGCAGCCGGACTGAAGTCCCATGGTCGCCATACACGCCGACGACGACGACACTGCGATGAGCTGGCTGCGGCAGCTGCTGCCGCGCTCGCTCCTCGGCCGTTCCATCATGATCATCGTGACGCCGCTCCTGCTGGTCCAGGTGCTGACGACGTCGGTCTTCTACGAGACCCATTGGGACACGGTGACGAAGCGTCTCGCCCGCGGCGTCGCCGGCGACATCGCCACCGTCATCGCGATGATGCCGGACGATCCGGCGGCGCGGCAGCGGTTGTTCGACGTCGCCCAAACGAGCATGCTGCTCAACATCACGTTCGTGCCGGGCGCGCGCCTCCCCGACCTGCCGAGCACGATGCGGGAGACCCTGGTCGACGAGAATCTCAACAGTGCGCTCGCCGGCTACGTCAAGCGCAAGTTCCTCACCGACACGCGCTCGCTCGAGGCCATCGTCGAGATCCACATACAGCTCCCCGACGGCGTGCTGCGCGTCGATGTGCCGCGCCGGCGTCTCTTCAGTTCGACCACCTATCTCGTGATCCTCTGGATGATCGGCAGCTCGCTGGCGCTCTTCTCGATCGCGCTCCTGTTCATGCGCAGCCAGGTGCGCCCGATCCGCCGGCTGGCCAGCGCCGTCGAGGCCTTCGGCAAGGGCCGCGACAGCGCCGATTTCCGCATCGAGGGCGCCAGCGAGGTGCGGCAGACCGCGGCCGCCTTCAACCAGATGCGCGACCGCGTCCGCCGCCAGATCGCCCAGCGCACGGAGATGCTGGCCGGCGTGTCGCACGACCTGCGCACGCCGCTGACGCGCATGAAGCTGGCGCTGGCCATGCTCGGCGAGACCTCCGAGGTCGGCGACCTCAGGGCCGACGTGGCCGAGATGGAAAAGATGGTCGGCGGCTACCTCGCCTTCGCCCGCGGCGAAGGCCGCGAGCCGGCGGTGGAGAGCGACCTCACGGACCTCTTGCGCGAGGTCGTCAACGCCGCGGCCCGCGAAGGCGCCGCCATCGCGCTGGACGCCGAGCCCGGCCTCAGCCTGACGCTGCGGCCCGACGCCATGCGCCGCTGCCTCGCCAACCTGATCGGCAATGCGCAGCGCTACGCCAGGGCGATCCGCGTCGCCGCCGGCCGCAGCGACGACGGCATCGAGATGACCGTCGACGACGACGGGCCCGGCATCCCGCCGGAGCGGCGCGAGGACGTGTTCCGCCCCTTCTTCCGCCTCGAGCCCTCGCGCAACCCGGAGACCGGCGGCACCGGCCTCGGCCTCACCATCGCCCGCGACGTCGCCCGCAGCCACGGCGGCGACCTGACGTTGCTGGAGTCGCCGCTCGGCGGCCTCCGCGCCCGCCTGTGGCTGCCGGCGTGATCGCCCGCGTCGCTGCCGCAATTAGACCGATGGAGGGTCGATCATGAAAACCGTCACCCTGCCCTCGGGCGAACGCGTGCCGGCTTTGGGCCAGGGCACCTGGCAGATGGCGGCGGAGCGCGGCCGGCGCGGCGAGGAGATCGCGACGCTGCGGCTCGGCCTCGATCTCGGCCTGACGCTGATCGACACCGCCGAGATGTACGGCGAGGGTGCGGTCGAGGAACTGATCGGCGAGGCCCTCGCCGGCCGCCGCGACGAGGCCTTCATCGTCAGCAAGGTCTATCCGCACAACGCCTCGCGGAGCGGCGTCGCGGAGGCCTGCGAGCGCAGCCTCAAGCGGCTCCGCACCGACCGTATCGACCTCTACCTGCTGCATTGGCGCGGCGGCGCTCCGCTGGCGGAAACGGTCGCAGGCTTCGCCGCCCTCAAGCAGGCCGGCAAGATCCGCCACTACGGCGTCAGCAATTTCGACGCCGCCGACATGGAGGAGCTGTGGGCGCTGCCCGAGGGCGCGGCCACCGCCACCAACCAGGTGCTCTACAATCTCGTGCGCCGCGGCGTCGAGCGCGAGCTGCGGCCGTGGTGCCGGAAGCATCGCGTCCCGCTCATGGCCTATTCGCCGATCGAGCAGGCCAAGCTCGCCCGCGACGCGAAGCTCGCCGACTTCGCCAAGCGCCACGCGATGACGGCCGCC
>JBKOWC010000113.1:0-7283 GCA_046724215.1 Pseudomonadota bacterium
GCGAAGAAGCCGATCTTGTCGCCGCCGACATTCGGGTCCTTGTAGAGGCCGGGCCAGGTGAAGGCGAAGTTCATGTGGAGCGCGACCTGGCCGGATTTGAAGGCGTCGGCCGATTCGCCCATGTAGACGTTCGAGGCGCCGGGCGGCGTGCAGCACTTGTAGAGGGCCTTGTAGAACTCGAGGCCGGCGACCGCGTCGGGCGAATTGACGAAGCCCTCCATCTCATACGGCTTCTTGGGGTTCTGGTATTCGAAGCCCCAGTCGTAGAGGACGTTGGTGACACCCATGGTGATGCCTTCCGAGCCGCGCTCGGTGTAGATCGAGGCGCCGTAGACCTTCTTGCCGTCGATCTCGCGGCCCTGGAAGAACTCGGCGATCTGCTTCAATTGGTCATAAGTCTTCGGCGGGCCGAGGTCCCAGCCGTACTTCGCCTTGAACTCCTGCTGCAGCTCGGGCCGGGAGAACCAGTCCTTGCGATAGGTCCAGCCGACGACGTCGCCCATGGCCGGGAGGGCCCAGTAGTTGGGCGTGTTCTTTGGCCATTCCGAATAGCCGACCACCGTCGCCGGCAGGAAGTCGTCCATCGAGATGTTGTTCTTGGCGAAGAAGTCGTTCAGCTTCACGTAGTGGCCGTTCTCGGCCGAGCCGCCGATCCACTGGCTGTCGCCGATGATCAGGTCGCACAGCTTGCCGTGCGAGTTCAGCTCGTTCAGGAAGCGGTCGGCGTAGCTCGTCCACGGCACGAACTCGAACTTCATCTGGATGCCGGACTCCTTGGTGAAGTCCTTGGACAGTTCGACGAGAGCGTTCGCCGGGTCCCACGCGGCCCAGCAGAGCGTCAGCTGCTTGTCGGCAGCGTGCGCATTTCCGGCGGCGGCGATAGCCAGGGCCGCGGCCGTCAGGCATAACTTCCACATTCGCATAAAGGTGGCCTCCCTTGAGTGGTTGACCCGGCTGCACCACGAAGCCGGGTGGTACGCAGACTCGGAATCGCCTTTCGGTTCTTCGCCGCGCGCCGGCCGATCTGTCGCGTTGGCCGGGGCGCGGGGCCGTGTTGAGCTTAGTTGACTATACTCAACTAAACTAAACATGAGTCAATCCAGTCATCTCGCAGTGCAGCAATCGTCGCGACGGCGCCGCCCGCGCCGACTGCGGACTCGCCGCTTTATCCGCTTCGGCGACGGTGTTAGGCTTCTCCTAAGAGCGTTTCGAATATCGCCGCCGGCGATGAATCGCCGTCGCCAAGCTGGGAGCTGTCCATGGATCGCACGCTGTTCACCAACGTCTCCGTCCTCGACTGCACGGGCGCGCCGCCCTTTGCCGGCGAGGTCCTGGTCGAAGGCAATCGCATCAAACAGGTCGGCAAGTCTGGCCAGGGCCTGGCGCGCGAGGGCGCCCGCGTCGTCGACGGCGGCGGCGCCACGCTGATGCCGGGACTCATCGAGTCGCACGGCCATATCAGCTTCTGCGACGTCTCGTCGCTCGAGGCCCTCGGCGACATCCCGCCGGAGGAGCACACGCTCAAGACCATGAAGTACGCCAAGGTGATGCTCGACCAGGGCTTCACGGCGATCTTCAGCGCTGCGGCGGCGAAGGCCCGCCTCGACATCGTCATCCGCGATGCCATCAACGCGGGCGAGATCCCCGGCCCGCGCATGCGCGCCGCCAGCCCGGAACTGACGGTCACAGGCGGCCTCGGCGACGTCCGGCGCGCCCACATGTATCGCGAGACCTTCGCCATCACCTGCGACGGGCCGGAGGAGTTCCGCAAGACGGCCCGCGAGATGTGCCGCGAAGGCGTCGACACGCTGAAGATCAACCCGTCCGGCGACGAGTTCGTTCCGTTCGCGCGCGCCCACCAGACCGTGATGAACGAGGCCGAGGTGGCGGCGGTCGCCGAGGTCGCGAAGTCGCGCGGCAAGACGCTCGCCGCCCACTGCCGCTCGGCCGAGAGCGTGAAGATGGCGCTCCGCAACGGCGTCGACGTGCTCTATCACTGCACGCTGTCTGACGCCGAGGCGCTCGACATGCTCGAAGAGCACAAGGACCGCGTCTTCGTCGCCCCGGCCATGGGCATCATGTACACGACGGCCGAGGGCGAGGGCTCCGGCTACGGCATCACGAAGGACCATGCCATCGCCGTCTACTTCCGGCGCGAGCTCGACATGTGCATCGAGAACATGAAGAAGCTCAGGAAGCGCGGCCTGCGCATCCTGCCGGGCGGCGACTACGGCTTCGCCTGGAACCCCATCGGCACCAACGCGCGCGACATCGAGCATTTCGTCAGGTTGCTCGACTACAAGCCGATGGACGCGATCATGGCGGCGACCAAGCTCGGCGGCGAGATCATGCAGATGGGCAACGAACTGGGCCAGATCAAAGCCGGCTATCTCGCGGACATCCTGCTCGTCGACGGCAACCCGCTCGCCGACGTCGGCATCCTGCGCGACAGGAACCGGCTGCTCGCCATCATGAAGGACGGCGCCTTCCACAAGGAGCCGCAGAAGGCCGCGAAGACGGCGCAAGTGGCGGCGGAGTAGCTCCCCCTCCCACAAGGGGGAGGGGGAACACCACTTTCCTCGTCATGACCGGTTCCCCGCCGCGCCGGTTGCGCCTCGGCATGGTCGGCGGCGGACGCGGCGCCTTCATCGGCGGCGCGCACCGCATCGCCGCCCGCCTCGACGACCGCTACGAGCTGGTGGCCGGGGCTCTCAGCCGCGACCCGCAGCGCGCCATCGAATCCGGCCGCGATCTCCGCCTCGATCCGATGCGCTGCTACACCGACGTCCGCGGCATGGCGCAGGCCGAGGCGACGCGGGCGGACGGCATCGATGTCGTGAGCGTGGTGACGCCCAATGTCGGGCATCACCCGATCTGCAAGACGTTCCTCGAGGCGGGCATCGACGTCATCTGCGACAAGCCGCTGGCGACCTCCCTGGCCGATGCGCGCGACCTGCGCGACACCGCGCGGCGACAGGGACGGCTGCTCGGCGTCACCTACAACTACTCCGGCTACCCGCTGATGCGCGAGGCGCGCGCCCTGATCGAGGCCGGGACGCTCGGCGCCGTGCGTGTCGTGCAGGTGGAATTCGCCTTGGGCTGGCTCTCGACGCCGGAAGAGACGTCGAGCAAGCAGGCCGCCTGGCGCACCGACCCCGAGCAATCCGGCCCGTCCCTGGTGACCGCCGATCTCGGCACGCATTGCTTCCATCTGCTGGAGTTCGTGACGCAGCGCCGCGTTACTGCGCTGGCGGCCGACCTCGCGACCATGGTCGCGGGCCGCCGGCTGGAGGACAACGCGCAGGTGGCGCTCCGCTTCGACAACGGCGGCCGCGGCGCGCTGTGGGCCTCGATGGTGGCGGCCGGCGAGCAGGTGGGGCTCCGCCTGCGCGTCTATGGCGAGCGTGGGCACATCGCCTGGGAGCAGAGCGAGCCCGACCGGCTGCGCTTAGCACTGCAGGGCGAATCCGTGCGCACCATCGTGCGCGGCGAAGGCGGCCTGTCGCCGGCGGCGCAACGCGCAACGCGCATCGTCGCCGGCCTGCCCGAGGGCTACTTCGAGGCGCTGGCAACGCTCTATCGCGACTATGCCGACATCATCGCGGCGCGCGAGGCCGGCACGCCGCCCGATCCGCTCGCCCTCTGGGCGCCCACGGCGGAAGACGGCGTGCGCGGGCTGGCGTTCGTCGAGGCCGCCCTGCAATCGCACGCCGCGGGCGGCCAGTGGGCGGAGCTCGCGGGTGAAGACTGACCGGGACGGCCGATCCGATCACTGGCCGCGCTGGAGATAGAGTCCGTAGAGCCACGCCGAAGCGATCGCGAGCCCGACGACGATGAGCAGCAGGACAACCACGATAACGCCTGCCTTGGCCAAGCTCCGCGCGGGTGTGCCCGGCCGGCACAGCGGCACCAGGTTGAAGGCCAGGCCGCCCAGCACCACGAGGCCGGCGCCGACGCCGTAGAGCGTCCGCGAGAAGGGCTGGAAGACGAGCGCCAGGGCGCCGACGCAGAGGCCGATGATGACCCACTCGGCGGTGCGCGCCTGCGCCGCCGTCATGCCGCCGTTGCGCGCCGGCTCGCTCATGACGCCACCCGCCGTTCGGAGGCGTCGAAGACGTGCGTCTGGCCCGGGCGGAAGCGCAGGTTGACGCGCTCGCCCACGCGCGCTCCGGACCGGCGATCGACGACGATGCGGAATTCGAGGTCGCCGTCGACGAGGTGGAGCAGCGTCTCGGCGCCCATCGGTTCGATGAGATCGATGCGGGCGGGCAGCGAGTCCTCCTGCGGCTCGGAGACCAGCTCGAGGCCGCGGGGACGGATGCCGAGGGTCACGCTGCTCTCCGGCGCCAGCCTGGCGACGGCGGGGTCGACGGCGAGCCGGGCCGTCCCGTCGCCGACGCGGAACCGGATGGCGGCGGAGCCGGCCCCCTGGACACCGCAATCGTCGGCGCCGACCAGCACCGCCGGCAGCAGGTTCATCTGCGGCGTGCCGATGAAGCCGGCGACGAAGAGATTGGCGGGCCGAGCGAAGATGTCGTGCGGGCTGGCGCACTGCTCGATCACGCCGTGCCGCATGACGGCGATGCGGTCGGCCATGGTGAGGGCCTCCAGCTGGTCGTGCGTGACGATCACCGTCGCCTTGTTGAGGCCGGCCAGCACCTCCTTGATCTGGCCCCGCATGCGTTCGCGCAGCTGCACGTCGAGGCGGGAGAGCGGTTCGTCGAACAGGAAGCAGTTGGGGTCGCGCACGATGGCGCGGCCGACGGCCACACGCTGCTTCTCGCCTTCGGCCAGCTGGCCCGGCCGCAGATGCAGCACCGCATCCAGGTGCAGCGTCGCACTGACGGTCCGCACGCGCGCCGCGATCTCCGCCGCCGACAGGCCGTCGGCGTGCAGGGGATACGCCAGGTTCTCCTGCACCGTGAGCGTCGGATAGAGGGCGTAGAATTGGAACACCATGGCGACGTTGCGCTGCGATGGCGTCTGGCCGTTGACGCGATTGCCGCCGATGCGGATGTCGCCGTCCGTCTCCTGTTCGAGCCCGGCGATCATGCGCAATGTCGTCGTCTTGCCGCAGCCTGACGGACCCAGGAGGCACACGACTTCCCCGGCGGCGACGTCGAGATCGACCGCGTTCACCGCGGTGAGATCGCCGAACACCTTCGTCAGTCGCTGGAGCGTGATCGTCGACATCGGGCTACCGCTTGACCGTGCCGAAGGTAACGCCGCGCAGCAGCTGGTTCTGCAGCAGGAAGGTCACCAGCACGACCGGGACCAGGAACAGGGTCTCGATCGCCGCCAGCAGGCCCCAGCGCACGCCGATGGCGCCGCCGATGGTCTGGCCCATCGCGACCGGCACGGTGCGCGTCTCCACGCCGGTCAGCAGCAAGGCGAACAGATATTCGTTCCAGGTCAGGATGAGGCCGAAGACGGCGGTGGCCGCCAGTCCCGGGATGACCTGCGGCAGGCAGATCTTGAAGAACACCTTCGCCTCCGAGCTGCCGTCCATGCGCGCCGCGTCTTCGACCTCGCGCGACAACTCGTCGAAGAAGCTCTTCATCATCCAGATCGTGAAGGGCAGATTGAAGGCCGTGTAGAGCAGAACGATACCCAGATAGGTGCCCGAAAGCCCCGCCTCGCGGAACATGATGAAGATCGGAATGATCACGACGATGGGCGGCAGCATGCGGGTCGTCAGAATGATGAAGAGGTAGGTCTCGTTCCCCTTGAGCGGATAGCGCGAGAAGCCATAGGCCGCAGCCGTGCCGATGACGAGGGCGACCGCCACGCTGGTGACGGCGATGAAGATCGAATTGAAGAAGAACAGGTCGAAGCCGGTATCGACGGCCGCGCCCTGATAGGTCATCGCCCGGCTGAACACCGAGACGAAGTTGTCCAGGGTCGGCGTGAACAGCCACTTCGGCGGCACGGCGAGGGCGTCGTTGTAGGTCTTGAATGCGGTCAGGATGATCCACAGGACCGGGAAGAAATAGACGAGCGAGACGACCGTCGCGAGGGCCGCCCAGCCCGGCCGCGCCTGCCGCACGTCGCGGCTGACGACGCGCGCGGCCATCACGCCGTCTCCCGGGCGCGCCGATTGACGGCGTAGAGGTAGAGGTTGGTCAGCACGACGACGACGAACAGCATGATGTAGGCGAGCGCCGTGGCGTAGCTCGTCTTGTTGTACTGGAAGGACTGCCGGTAGATGTAGAGCGCGATGGTCTCGTTCGAGGTCCCGGGCCCGCCCTCGTTGAGCAGGAACACCACGTCGAACAGCTTGAACGCCTCGATGGTGCGGAAGAGAAGCGCCAGCAGCAGTAGGCCGCGGATGTAGGGAAAGGTGATCGTCCTGAACTTGCGCCACCAGGAGGCGCGGTCGATCTCTGCGGCTTCGTAGAGATACGAGGGCACACTGACGAGACCAGCCAGCACCAGCAGCATGACGAAGGGCGACCACATCCAGGCGTCCGCGAAGACGATGCCGGCGCGGGCACCCCAGGGCGTATTGAGCAGGAGGAAGGGCTCGCCCGTGAACAGGCGGACGAACTGGCTGAGGAGACCGAAGGTCGGCTCGTAGTAGTAGCGGAAGAAGGCGCCGACGGCGACGTAGCTCAGCATCATCGGCGTCAGCACGAGCATCAGCAGCACGCGCCGGCCGCGGAACTGCTTCTCGAAGAGCAGCGCCAGCAGGAAGCCGACGACGAGCTGGCAGCTCACCGTCAGCACCATGATGAGGCCGGTCGTGCGCAGACGGTCCCAAACGTCGGGGCTCGTGAGCACGGTGGCAAAGTTGTTGATACCGAGCCAAGCCGGCGGCTGTATCGAGTTGGCCTTGTAGCGGAAGAAACTGAGGCCCAGCGACCACAGCAGCGGGAATATGTTCATGACCACGAGAAGCGCCACAGCGGGCGCCACCAACAGTGCGCCGTTGTTGCGACGCCCGTAGGCGAAGGCGACGCCGCTGAACGCGACGAGCGCAGCGGCCGCCAGGCTCACCCAAAATGCCGCGTCCCCGGGGAGCAGCCAGACGGCAAGCGCGATGACGACGAGCGCGACGACCAGGGCAAGCCGCCAGTTCGACCATGAGAGCGCCAGGAATCCGCCGCGCGTTCTCACGCCCGATACCGCGACCGCCATGCCCTCAACGTCCCCGCATGTCTGAGAGAAAGACCGAATTCATGGCGCGGGGTCGCGGGCGCGTGCGGCCGCCGCGCCGCGCCGGCGCGAGTCATTAAATTTTGATTACGGGGGACGTCAGGGGCGTATCCGGGTATTAGGGGCTA
>JBKOWC010000043.1:0-13212 GCA_046724215.1 Pseudomonadota bacterium
TCAACTAAACTAAACTAAACCCCATCCCAAGGCAATCGAGTGCGAAGCGGATGGAGCCGCGGCGCCATCGTCCGCGTGCGTGTTCCGGTTTGCTGGGATAACTCCATCAACAGTGGCATGGGGCGAAAGCTCACGACGCAACGATGCTGAAGTTTCCTCCAATATAGCTTGATTCCTCCGCGAAAGCGGGGGTCCAGGGACGAGCGACCCTGCGGTGGCCCTGGACCCCCGCTTTCGCGGGGGAATCAATGGAATTTGTCCGCATGAAAGGTGCAAACAGCCGATTCCACCGCTTTCGACGGCCGCCCTAGAGATGGCAGGCGGCGATGTGCCCGGCCGCGCGCTCGCGCAGCAGCGGCCGTTCGATCCGGCAGCGGTCGAAGGCCTTCGGGCAGCGCGGGTGGAACGGGCATCCCGGCGGCACGGCGAGCGGGCTCGGCAGCTCGCCGCGGACGGCGTCGATCACGGAGCGCCGGGCCGGATCGAGCTCCGGCGCCGCCTTGAGCAGCGCCGCCGTATAGGGGTGCGCCGGCTGCGTGAACAGCCGCTCCGTCTCCGCCAGCTCGACGATCGAGCCCAGATACATGACCGCGACGCGATGCGAGATGTGGCGCACGAGGCGCAGGTCGTGGGCGATGAAGAGGACGGTGAGATGCAGGCGCTCCTGCAGCTCGAGCAGCAGGTTGATGATCTGCGCCTGCACCGATACGTCGAGCGACGAGACCAGCTCGTCGGCGATCAGGCATTCGGGCTCGACCGCCAGCGCGCGGGCGATGCCGATCCGCTGCCGCTGGCCGCCGCTGAATTCGCGCGGATAGCGGCCGGCGGCATCGGCCGGCAGGCGCACGAGGTCCAGCAGCTCGGCGATGCGCGCGTCGACCGCCGCGCCGATGCGCAGCCCATGGAATGTGATCGCCTCGGCCAGCATCTGGTGGACGGTCATGCGCGGGTTGAGCGAGCCGTAGGGATCCTGGAAGACCATCTGGACGCTGCGGTTGTAGGCGCGGCGCCCTGCTCCCGCGAGCGCCAGCACGTCCTGCCCGGCAAAGCTTATGCGCCCCGCGTCCGGCTGGTGGAGACGCACCAGGCAGCGGGCCAGGGTCGACTTGCCGCAGCCCGACTCGCCGACGATGCCCAGCGTCTCGCCGCGCCGCAGGACGAAGCTGACATCCTGGAGGGCGCGTACCGTCCGCCCCCCAATGAGCCGCAATCGGTCGAGGATCGTCGCGCTGTAGACGAAGGACTTGCTCAGCGCCTCGACCGTCATCAAGGGGGCCGCGCCGTCCATGCCGGTCACGCGGCGGCGACGTCGCGATGGCGCAGGCACGCCGAGAGGTGGCCCGGCGCCACCTCCGCCAGCGGCGGGCGGGCCGTCGAGCATGCGGCCGTCACGAAGCGGCAGCGCGGCGCGAAGGCGCATCCCGTGGGCAGATCGAGCAGGGACGGCGGCTGTCCGGGGATGGAAGCCAGTGGTTGCCGGATCGCGCCCGCGCGCGGCACCGAATTCAGCAGCCCCAGCGTGTAGGCATGGCGCGGCCGGGCGAACAGCGCCGTTACCGGTCCCGTCTCCACGACCTGGCCGGCATACATCACGACCAGCCGGTCGCAGGTCTGCGCGATCACGCCGAGATCGTGCGTCACCAGGATCACGCTCATCTGCAGTTCCCGGCGCAGGCGCAGCAGGAGCTTCAGGATCTGGTCCTGGATGGTGACGTCGAGGGCCGTCGTCGGCTCGTCGGCCAGCAGCAGGCGCGGCTTGGCCGCCAGCGCGATGGCGATCATGGCGCGCTGGCGCATGCCGCCGGAGAACTGGTGCGGATAGTCCTCGCTGCGCGACTTGGCCGAGGGAATGCCGACGAGATCGAGCAGTTCGACGGCGCGCGCCTTGCGCTGGCCCGCATCGAGCTGCGTATGCTCGGCGAGACTCTCCCGGATCTGCGTGCCGACCGTCAGCACGGGATTGAGCGCCGTCATCGGCTCCTGGAAGATCATGGCGATCTCGCGGCCGCGGATGTCGCGGACGTCCGCCTCGGGCATCGCCAGGATGTCGCGGCCGCGCCATACGACCTGCCCGTCGACATGGCCCGGCGGCTTGATCAGGCGAAGCAGCGAGCGCAGCGTCACGCTCTTGCCGGAGCCGGACTCGCCGGCGACGCCGAGGACCTCGCCCGCCTGCACGTCGAAATCGATGCCGTCCACGGCGGTGAGCAGACCGCGCGGCGCGGCGAATGTCACGCGCAGGCCGCGGACCGAGAGCAGAGGTTCGGCGGCCATGCCGGTCAGCGCTGCCGCCGGAAGATGTCGGCGATGCCGTCGCCGACGAGGCTGAAGCCGAGTCCGGCCAGCACGATGCCGATTCCCGGGAAGATCGACATCCACCAGGCCGTGTTCATGAAGTTCTTGGCGTCGGCGATGAGCACGCCCCACTCGGCCGTCGGCGGCTGCGCGCCGAGCCCGAGATAGCCGAGGCTGGAACCCAGCAGGATGTCGAGCGCCATGTCCGTCATCCAATAGACGATGATCGGCGTGATGGCGTTCGGCAGGAGATGGCGGAAGATGATGCGCGCCTCGTTGTAGCCGAGGACGCGCGCCGCCGCGGCATAGTCGCTCTGCTTTTGCACCTGGATCTCGGCGCGCATGATCTTGGCGTAGAACACCCAGCCGACGATGCTGACGGCGATATACATGTTGATCAGGCCGGGACCGAGTGCTGCGACGATGGCGATGACCAGCACCAGGAACGGCAGGATGATGGTGATGTCGACGACGCGTCCGAAGATCGTATCCAGAAGGCCGCCGTAATAGCCGACGATCGCGCCGACGACGGTGCCGAAGACGAGCGGAAAGATCGTGCAGAAGATCGCGATCTGCATGTCGATGCGCGTCGCCCAGATCACGCGCGACAGCACGTCCCGCCCCAGATTGTCGGTGCCGAAGGGATGGCTCAGGCTCGGCGGCAGCTTCAGCGCCGTATAGTCCATGGCCAGCGGATCGTAGGGCGCGATGTGGCCGGGGAACACGGACAGTACGAGGAATCCGCACAGGATCGCGATGCCGACCGCGAGCGGCGGGCGCACCCGCGAGCGGGCGCGTCGGCGCACCAGCGGCAGCGCCAGCGCCATCAGCGCGCCACCCGGGGGTCGAGCGTCGCCTGCAGCAGGTCGGTCGCCAGGAGCACGAGCGACACAAGCACCGCCAAGCTGAGGGCGACGCCCTGGACCACCGGATAGTCACGCCCGAAGACCGAGTCGACGATCAGGCGTCCGACGCCGGGAATCGCGAAGACGGTTTCCGTGACGACGGCGCCGCCGATGAGCGTGCCGAAGTTGAGGCCGAACAGAACGACGGTCGAGACCAGCGCGTTGCGCAGGACATGGCGGCCGAGGATGACGCGGGTCCGGAGCCCCTTGGCGCGGGCGAAATCGACGTAGTCGGCATCGAGAACCTCGATGATGCTGTTGCGCAGGTTGCGCATGAGAATGGCCGACAGGCTGAGCGCCAGGGTGAGCGCCGGGAGGAACAGATGCTCGAGGTGCTCGCCGAATCCGTTGCCGAAGCCGCCCACGGGGAACCAGTGCAGGCGGGCGGCGAAGAAGGTGAGCAGAACGATGCCGATATAGAAGACCGGCATCGACAGCCCGATCTGGAAGCCGCTGCGGATCACGATATCCGGCGCCTTGTCGCGCTGGAGCGCGCTCACCAGCGCCATCGGCACCGCCATGAGAATGGCAATCAACGAGGCGAGGCCGGTGAGAAACAGCGTCACGGGCATGCGCTCCTCGATCAGCTGCATGACCGGGACCTTGAGAATAATGGAATCCAGGAGGTCGCCGCGGACGAAGTGCTGCAGGAAGAACCAGAACTGCACGATCATCGGGCGGTCGAGCCCGAGCTGGGCGTTGATGCGGGTCACGGCCTCCTCGGTGGCGCGGATGCCGAGGACCGCGCTCGTCGGATCGCCCGGGAGGTCGCGCACCAGAAAGAAGACGATGACCATGACGAGGAAGAAGGTCGGCACGATCTGTGCCAGCCTGATGGCAACGTACTTCAGGCCCACGGTTCCTCTCGCGCTGTCCATGCCATCGTCGTCGGGAACGGGCCCAATGCCGTTCCCGACGGCGATGCCGCTTCAGCCAGCCGGCAGACTACTTCTCGAGATAGGCGCCTGAGAAGATGTTGTTGCCGAGCGGGATCTGCACGAAGCCCTTGACCTGCTTGCGCAGGGCGACCGGATAGGGCGTCTGGTAGAGGAAGATGACCGGGGCGGCCTTCATGTAGATCTGCTGGATCTGCTTGTACATGTCCGCCCGTTTCGCCGCGTCCATCTCCTGCTGGCTCTTCAGGAAGAGGTCGTCGATCGTCTTGTCCTCGAAGCCGCTGTAGAGGGAGTGGTTGTTCGGATAGTAGGCGAAATACGAGGTGATCTCGCTGGGATCGTTGATGTCGTCGGTCCAGGCGGCCACGCGCATCTGGAAGTCCCCGGCGCGATAGCGCGCCGTGCGCGTCGCATTGTCGACCTGGTCGATCTTCAGCGTAACGCCGACCTGCGCCCACATCTGCTGTACCGTCGACAGGATGGCGGTTTCGTCGCCGCTGCCGGCAAGCAACATGGAGGTCACCTCGAAGCCATTGGCGAAACCGGCATCGGCCAGCAGCGCCTTGGCCTTGCTGGCGTCGAAGGGATAGGCGGGACCCTGATCGAAGACCAGCGGCGTCGCCGACGACATGAAGGAAACCTCCGGCGTTCCGACATCCTGGGTGGCGATCTTGATCAGCGCCGTCTTGTCGACCGCATAGTTGAGGGCCTGCCGCACGCGCGGATCCGACAGCGGGTTGGCCGTGCCGTCCTTCAGCTTCGGCACGACGTTCATCGTCAGGTACTGCACGCGCGTCGACGGGAACAGCTCCATGTTCAGCGACGGGTCGTTCTTGAGTTCGCCGACTCGGGCATAGGGGATGAACTCGGCGCCGTCGACCTCGCCGGCCTGCAGCTTCAGGATGCGCGTGGCGTCGTCCGGGATGACGAGAAAGCGGACCTCATCCAGATAGGGCAGCGGCTTGCCGTCGTCGCCCATCTGCCAGTAGTTCGGGTTGCGCTTCAGCACCATCTCGGTGCCGCGCTGCCAGCTCTCGAACACGAAGGGCCCGGTGCCGACCGGCTTCTCCGCGAACGCCGTGGCTTTGTCTTTCTCCGTGTTGCCGGAGGCGGCTTCATAGAGCTTCTGCGGCAGGATCGCCGTATTGAAGGTGGCGAGGCCGGCGGCCAGAGTCGGATCGGGATGCTTCAGATGCAGCACGACCGTATCGGCGCCCTGCGTCTCGATCGAATCGATCGAATCGACGATGAAGCTCCAGATCCCGTTCTTGGGATTGCGGGCGCGGTCGAGCGACCATTTCACGTCATCGACCGTCATCGGCGAGCCGTCGGCGAATTTCACGCCTTGTCTGATCTTCAAGGTGAACGTCAGGCCGTCGTCGGCGACCTTGTATTCGGTGGCCAGACCCGGGTTCACGCCTTTGCCGTCGGCGGTCGGCTGCAGCAGCGTGTCGTAGAGATTGGTCAGGATCCAGATGTCGACATTGGCATCGTTGAAGACGGGATCGAGAAGCAGCGAATCGGCGTAGCGGGCATAGGTCAACGTGCCGCCGCGCGTCGCCGCCTCGGCCGTCGTGGCCAGCCCGAAGAGGGCGCAGGCCAGCACCATCAGGCGTATCCATCGGGTCATCGGAGGCTCTCCCTGAGCAAGGACCGCGTTTGAGCGTGTTATAGTCGGATAGAACGCAATGCGCCTTCCGTGGGCAAAACCGTAAGCAAGCCCCCGCGCGATGTCAATCGTCGCCGGCCGGCCGGGATCAGATGCCGCCTTGCGTTCGGCGGGACGGATCGGTGGCTTGAAGGGCTCCGCCCGCATGTTATAGTCGATCGGAACGCCGTCGCCTGGAAACAAAGTTCATGCCCTTCAACATCGATCCTGACCTGCCGGTCCCGCTTGGCAGCCAGCTGAGGGGCGTGATCGAGTACGGAATCGCCTGCGGCCAGCTGCCGGCGGGATTGCGCCTGCCGCCCGTGCGCGCCATGGCGAGCCGTCTCGGCATCGCGCCGATGACCGTCAGCCAGGTCTACAAAGAACTGAAGGCGGTCGGCCTGCTCGACACCAAGCCGGGTCACGGCACCTTCATCAGCGCCGCGGCGCCGTCCCAAGTCCGTCCCCAGATTCTCGAGCTGCAGCGGCGCGTCGATCAGCTCGTGGCGGATGCCATGGCGGCCGGCCTCGGCGGACCCGAGATCGTCGCCCTCGTCAACGCGCGGATCAACCGGCGCAACATGCCGCCGCGCAACCTGCGCCTGATCTTCGTCGGCCTTTTCGAAGAGGCGACGCGCGCCTATGGCGTCGACATCCAGGCCCGCCTGCCGGCCGGCGACACGATCCAGACGACGACGCTGGCCGAGATCCTCAGCAACGATCTCGCGCGCCAGCGCGCTATCAATGCCGATCTGGTCCTGACGCTGCAGAACCGCCGCGCCGAAGTGCTGGAGATCGTCGGCGCCAAGAAGCCGGTGCTCGGCATCAGCTACATTCCCTCGGAACGGACGCGCACGCTGCTCGCGCAGATCAACCCGCTTTCCCGGGTCGGGATCGTTTCGACCTTTCCCGAGTTCCTGCCGATCATGAAGGCGGGCGTCCAACGCTTTGCCCCGCATGTGCTGGACATCCAGGCGACGGTCCTGGACAGCCCGGACCTCGGCGACGTGCTGCGGCGGGTCGACGTCGTCGTCTACGCCACCGGGTCCGAACGGGTCGCCAATATGCTGCGGCCCAATGCCCAGTCCTTCGAATACCGCCATACGCCGGATCCGCGCGAGATCGACCAGATCCTGCTGCCGATGCTCGAAGGCATCCGCGGCCTGCTCGCGACGGAGCCGGCTGAACCGTCACCCGCTCGATTGAGGAGGGCCCATGAAGGTTAGCGACATGAACTGGATGCAGGTCGAGGACTACCTGAAGCGCGACGACCGCGCCGTCCTCCCGATCGGCAGCACGGAGCAGCATGGGCACCTCAGCCTGATGGTCGACTGCATCCTCTCGGAGCGCGTGGCGGTCGACGCGGCGGCGCCGACCGGGGTCCCGGTCTTCCCGACCGTCAACTACGGGATCACGCCCTATTTCCGCGGCTTTCCCGGATCGATTTCCCTGCGCATGGAGACCTATCTCAGGCTCATCAGGGACATTCTCGACTGCATGAAGGAGCAGGGGTTCCGCCGCATCCTCATCGTCAACGGCCACGGTGGCAACTCGCCGGCGCAGACGCTGGCGCAGGAATGGATGACCGACTATCCGGGCACGCGCATCAAGTTCCACAACTGGTGGAACGCGCCGAAGACCTGGAAGAAGGTGAAGGAGATCGATCCGGTCGCCTCGCATGCGTCCTGGATGGAGAACTTTCCCTGGACGCGGCTCGCCGGCGTGAAGCTGCCGACGCAGCAGAAGCCGATGGTCGACATGGACAAGATGCGCGGCTCCAACGCACAGGAGATCCGCCTGCAGCTCGGCGACGGCAATTTCGGCGGCTACTACGAGCGCTCCGACGACGACATGATGGCGCTCTGGGCGGTGGCCGTCGATGAAACGCGAGCGCTGATCGAGCAGAACTGGGAATGAGCGGGCCGATCCTGATCTGGGGCGCCGGCGCCATCGGCGGGACGATCGGCGCGCATCTGCAGCGCGCGGGCCAGCCGGTACACTTCGTCGACCGCGCCGCCGAGCACGTCGCGACCATCGCCGCGAACGGACTTGCGATCACCGGTCCCATCGCCGAGTTCCGCGTCACCGCGCCGGCCTCGATTCCCGCCGAGCTCAGCGGCCGCTTCGACACGATCTTTCTCTGCGTCAAGGCGCAGGATACGGCGGCGGCAGTCGATGCGCTGGCCCCGCACTTGAGCGACGGCGGCTGCGTGGTGTCGGCGCAGAACGGCCTCAACGAGCTGGTCATCGCCGAACGCATCGGCGCGCAGCGGACCATCGGCGCCTTCGTCAATTTCGGCGCCGACTACACATCGCCGGGCGTCGTGCACTATGGCGGCCGTGGCGCCGTCGTGATCGGCGAACTCGACGGCCAGGTCACGCCGCGGCTGCAGGAGCTGCACCGCCTGCTGCTGCTGTTCGACGACCGGGCGATCCTTACGGCCAATATCTGGGGCTACCTCTGGAGCAAGCTCGCCTACGGCGCCCTGCTCTTCGCGACGGCGCTCACCGAGGCCTCGATCGCCGATTGCCTGGCGTCGCCCCGGCACCGTTCGCTGCTGATCGCGCTCGGCCGCGAGGTCGTGCGCGTGGCCGTCGCCTCCGATGTCGCGCTCGAATCCTTCAACGGCTTCGATCCCACATCCTTTCGTCCGGAGTCGAGCGTCGCCGCCGGCGCCACCACGCTCGACGCGCTCGTCGCCTTCAATCGCAAGTCCGCCAAGACGCATAGCGGCATCTGGCGCGACCTCGCGGTGCGCAAGCGGCCAACAGAGGTCGATGCGCAGCTGGGACCGGTCGCCGCGGCGGCGACGCGGCGGGGGCTGTCGGCGCCGCTGACGCTCCGATTGATCGAGCTCATTCACGATATCGAGGAGGGGCGCCGACCGCAGGGCTGGTCGACGCTCGATGCCCTTGCGGTGGCCGGCGCGGAGTCCCCGAGGGAACCGGGCGACATCCGCGGATCGGCGGCATGAACATCGATTTCGCCGGGCGGACGGCGATCGTGACCGGCGCCGGCCATGGCTTCGGCCGCGCCATCAGCGAGGCCTTCGCACGCGCCGGCGCGGCGGTGTGGGCCTGCGATCTCGATGCCGATGAACTGGCGGCGACGCGGCAAGCTTGCGGCGCAAGTTGCGAAGTGCGCGTCGTCAACGTCGCCGACCGTCCGGCCGTCGCCGGCTTCGTGGCCGAGGCGGAACGGGCCGGCGGCATCGATATCCTTGTCAACAACGCCGGCGGCGTGGTGGGCCAGGTCGGACGGCCGCTCGAGGAGATTTCGCCGGCCGACTGGCATGCCATCTTCGACGTCAATGCCACCGGCGCCTTCTATTGCGCCCAGGCGGTGGCGCCGGCGATGAAGCGCCAGCGTCGCGGCCGCATCATCAACATCTCGAGCCGCGCCGGACTCGAGATCAGCCTCACCGGGATCCAGGCCTATGCCGCTGCCAAGGCGGCGCAGATCGGGCTGACGCGCCAGCTCGCGCACGAGCTCGGACCCTGGGGGATCACGGTCAACAACGTGGCGCCGGGCTTCGTCCGCTCGAACCCGACGACGGAGCGCCAGTGGCAGTCCTATGGCGAGGAAGGCCAGCGGCGGCTGGTCGACTCGATCGCGCTCAAGCGCCTGGGCACGCCGGCGGACATCGCGCACGCCGTGCTGTTCTTCGCCTCCGACTATGCGGGCTGGATCACGGGACAGGTGCTCAGCGTGGACGGAGGCAAGTAGCGATGGGACCGCTCGAGTACGTCAAGGCCAACCGGGACGCCATCCTGGCCGATCTCGTCGCCTTCGCCAGCATCCCCAGCGTGAGCACCGATCCCGCCTATGCGGCGCACATCACGGCGGCGGCCGGCTGGGTCGCGGGGCAGATGCGCGCCGCCGGGCTGGAGCGCGTCCAGATTCGGCCGACCGAGGGCCATCCGGTCGTCACCGGCGAGTGGCTCGGCGCGCCCGGTGCGCCGACGATTCTCGTCTACGGCCACTACGACGTGCAGCCGCCGGACCCGCTGGAGAAATGGCTGAGCCCGCCGTTCGAGCCGCAGGTCCGCGACGATCGGCTCTATGCGCGCGGCGTATCGGACGACAAGGGGCCGATGCTGATCCCGATCAAGGCGGCGGAGGCATTCTTCAGGACCGAGGGCCGTTTGCCGATCAATCTGAAGCTGGTGATCGAGGGCGAGGAAGAACGGGGCAGCGCCCATCTGGGCGCCTTCGTCGGCGCGCACGCGGAGGAACTGAAGGCCGATTTCGTGCTCTCGGCCGATGGGGCGATGTGGCGGCCGAACGAGCCTTCCATCACCGTCGCCAGCCGCGGTCTGGCGGGTCTGGAATTTTCCGTGACGGGTGCCGCCAAGGATCTGCATTCAGGGCGCCATGGAGGCGGCATCGCCAATCCGCTGCACGCCATGGCGCGCCTCGTCGCCTCGCTGCACGACGAGTCCGGCCGCGTCGCCGTCGCGGGCTTCTATGACGCCGTGCGCCCGGCGAGCAACAGCGCGCGCAAGGCCATCGCCGACCTGCCGTTCAGCGAGGACGCCTATCTCGCGTTGATCGGGTCGCCGGCGGGGTTCGGCGAGCCCGGCTACAGCTTGCTCGAGCGGCAGTGGCTGCGACCGACGCTGGAGCTCAACGGCATGGGGGGCGGCTATCAGGGTCCGGGGACGAAGACGGTGATCCCCAGCGTCGCCCACGCCAAGATTACCTGCCGCATCGTGCCCGACCAGGATCCACAGGCGATCGCCGCCGCGGTCGCCGAGCACCTGCGGCGGCACTGTCCGCCCGGCGTGACCCTGGACATCAAGCCGGCGGACCATGGTTCGCGCGCCTATGCGATCCCGGACGATCATCCCGGCCTGGCCTTGGCCGAGCGCGTGCTGCAGGAGGTCTACGGCAAGCCGAGCCTGCGCGTGCGCATGGGCGCCACCGTCCCCATCGGCCTCATCTTCCGCGAGGCGCTCGGCGCCGAGACGGTGTTCTTCTCGTTTTCGACGGCGGACGAGGACTATCACGCGCCCAACGAGTTCTTCCGGCTCCGGCGCCTGGACGAGGGGCTCCAGGCCTGGATCCGGTACTGGCAATTGCTGGGAACGAGTACGCGAAAGAACCAACAGGGAGGGAAGCCATGAGGAAGCTCTTTCGTACGCTGATATTACTCGCACTGGCCGGCTTCGGCGTCGCTGCGGCGACCGACGCGCAGGCGATCACGCGCGGCGGGACGCTCGTCTATGCCCGCAATGCCGATTCGCTGTTTCTCGATCCGGTCTTGAACGACCGCAACGTCGACATCTGGATCCTGACCAATCTCTACGACACGCTGCTGCAGCCGACGCCGGACGGGAAGGGAGTCGTGCCCGGCCTCGCCGCCAGCTATCAGGTGGCGGACGACGGCCTGAGCATGTCGCTGAAGCTGCGGCAGGGCACGAAGTTCGCCGACGGCTCCCCGATCACCGTCGGCGACGTCAAATGGTCGCTCGACCGCGCCCGCAACCCGAAGAACGGCATCTGGGGGTTCACGCTCGAATCGGTCGATTCGATCGAGACACAAGGCGACGACACGGTCGTCTTGCATCTCAAGCATCCGGATCCGGCGCTGACGGCCGCGCTGGCGATCTTCAACAGCTCGATCATGTCGCAGAAGCTGTTCGAGGCCGCGCCCGGCAACACCGACGAGGAGAAGGCCAAGGCCTTCGCCGAGAAGCCGGTCGGCTCCGGGCCGTTCGTGTTCGACAGCTGGCAGCGCGGCACCGAGATGGTGCTGAAGCGCAACCCGAACTACTGGCAGACGGGCGAGGACGGCAAGCCGCTGCCCTACTTGGACACGGTGAAGTTCGAGATCATCCCCGACGACGCCACCCGCATCCTGAAGCTGCAGGCGGGCGAGGTCGACGCGGCGGAATTCATTCCCTATTCGCGTGTTGCCGAGTTGAAGAACGACCCGTCGCTCGACATGGAGCTGTTCCCGTCGACCAAGGTCACCTATCTCTCCCTTAACATCCGTCCGCAGCTGTAGGACGGGACCAAGAACCCGCTGGCCGACGAACGCGTCCGGCAGGCGCTCAACTATGCGGTCGACAAGGATGCGCTGATCAAGGTCGTCACCTTCGACGTGGGCAAGCCGATGCGCTCCTACATGTCGTCGGCGACGCCGCTCTTCTACGGACCTTCGCCCGCCTATCCCTTCGACGCCGCCAAGGCCAAGGCGCTGCTGGCGGACGCGGGCATGGCGAACGGCTTCGAGCTGACGGCGCAGGCGCTGGCCGGCAGCGCCGACGACGCGGCGACGCTCTCGACCATCCAGCAGATGTGGGCGCCGCTCGGCGTCAAGCTGTCGATCCAGCAGCAGGACAATGCGACCAACGTGGCCCGCTACAACGACAACGACTTCCAGATCCAGACCGGCTACTGGACCGACGATATCGGCGACCCCAGCGAGATCACGTCGTACTTCGCCTACTTCGCCACGACGGAATCGCAGCACAGCGGCTACAACGATCCGACGATCCAGGATCTGTTCGAGAAGAGCCAGAAGGAGGCCGACAAGGGCAAGCGCGCCGGCCTGTATCAGGAGATCCAACAGATCTACGTGAAAGCGGCGCCGATTCTCTTCATGTACGAGTCGCCCTATCCGGTGGCCCTGCGCAAGGAGGTGAAGGGCTTTGTCCAGATTCCGCTCGGCAACAACATCTTCCTGGGCGCGCATATCGAGAAGTGAACGGCGACCCCGCACGCCCGATTGTCGCGCTAGCGGCAATCGGGACGGCGGATCGCGGTGCATGGCCGAGACGCCGACGCATTTTCTGTCCATCGCCGAGCTCGGCGAACGCTATCGCCAGCGCTCGCTGTCGGCGGTCGAGGTCACGCGCCAGTCGCTCGCCCGCATTGCGGCGCTCGATCCTTCCCTCAACAGCTTCGTCACCGTCCTCGAGAAGGAGAGTCTGGCGCAGGCCGAAACCGCGGCGCGGGAGCTTGCGGCCGGCCACGACCGCGGCCCGCTCCACGGTGTGCCCGTGGCCATCAAGGACCTGATCGACGTTGCCGGCGTCCCCACCACCTTCGCCTCGCGGGCCGACAGTCCGAAGATGCCGACGGCGGATGCCGCGCTGGTCGGGAAGATCAAGGAGGCCGGCGCGGTCATCATCGGCAAGACCAACCTTCTCGAATACGCGTACGGCGCGGTGCATCCGGATTTCGGCCAGACCAACAACCCCTGGGATAGGAAGCGCACGTCCGGCGGCTCGAGCGGCGGATCGGCCGCGGCGGTCGCGGCCGGTCTCTGCTATGCCGCCGTCGGCACGGATACCGGGGGCTCCATCCGGATTCCCGCGGCCTACTGCGGCATCGCCGGGCTGAAGCCCAGCTATGGGCTCGTCGACCTCGATGGCGTGGAGCCGCTGTCCTGGTCCCTCGACCATGCCGGACCCATGGCCCGCTCCTGTGACGACGCGGCGTTGCTGCTGCAGGCGATGA
>JBKOWC010000164.1:0-8961 GCA_046724215.1 Pseudomonadota bacterium
GTATGGCAGGCGACGGCGGCCCTGAGCACGGGGATGGCCAGCGCCGCGCCCGACGCCTCGCCAAGACGCATGCCGAAATCGAACAGCGCGGTCTTGCCGATGGCCTGCAGCAACCGGCGATGGCCAGGCTCGGCCGAGACATGGGCGACCAAGCAGTGGTCGAGGGCATGCCGATCCGCTGCGAACAGCACCGCCGCCGCGACCGTGCAGGCGAAACCGTCGAGCAGCACCGGTGTGCGCGCCAGCCGCGCCGCCATGACGGCGCCGCAGATCGCCGCCAGCTCCTGACCGCCGAGGCGGCGCAGGATGTCGAACGGATCGCCGGCGGCGTCGCGATGCCGGGCCAGCCCCGCCGCCACTACTTCGGTCTTGTGCTGCAGCGCGGCGCCGGCGACGCCCGTCCCCGGACCGACCCAATCGGCAGCCGTGCCGCCGAACAGCGCGCCGGCGAGTGCGGCTGCGCTGGTCGTATTGGCGATGCCCATCTCCCCCAGGCAGAGCAGATCGAGCCCCGGTTCAACCGCCATCATGCCGTAGGTGACCGCCTGGGCGCAGGTCTCCTCGCTCATGGCCGGGCCCTCCGTGAAGTCCTCCGTCGGCTGATCGAGGGCCATTTCGAAGACACGCAGATCGGCGTCGGCGTTCTTGCACAGCTGGTTGACCGCGGCGCCGCCGGCGATGAAGTTCGCCACCATCTGCTTGGTCACCGCCGCCGGATAAGCGGACACGCCCCGCGCGGCGACGCCGTGATTGCCGGCGAAGACGCAGACGCGGGGCCGCTCCAGCCGGGGCGGATGGCGCCCCTGCCAGGCGGCCAGCCAAGCCGCGATCTCCTCGAGCCGGCCGAGCGCACCCGGCGGCTTGGTCAAGGTCGCCTCGCGCGTCGCCGCCTGCGTCGCGGCGTCGAGATCGGCGGCCGGGAATTCCGCCAGGACGGCGCGGATTTCGTCGAGCGTGGCGATGGTCTTGTCGGTCATTGACCCTCCGGGATTTCGACGCAGCCGAGGATCGGCGCGTGGCGGCGTGTTCCTCGACCTTGTCGTACCGCCGCGGGACCGCCGCTTTCTGTCCGTCACCGAATGTCCTATAAGCGGCGGGCGACAAGCTGGCAAATCACGACGCGCACCGGTGGCGGAACGGATTCCATGCACGAGGACGCCGACGACAGCGGCCAGGATGCGGCGGTCGACCTGCAGGCCTGGTGGGACGATCTCCGGATCGCGGGCGTGTTCCTGACACGACTGCCGATCCCGGCGGACCAAACGCCGAACCTCCGCGGTCTGGCCCGGGCGAGCCGGACCTTTCCTCTGGTTGGTCTCGGCATCGGCCTCATGGGCGGCATCGCCTACGCGGTTGCCGATCGATTATCGCTCGGTGGCCCGCTTGCGGCGATCATCGCCGTGACGACAGTTGTCGCCGCCACGGGCGCCCTGCATGAAGACGGCCTCGCCGACGTTGCGGACGGGTTCGGCGCAGGCCGCGATCGCGACGCCAAGCTTCGCATCATGCGCGACAGCCGGATCGGCACCTTTGGCGTGGTCGCGCTCGTATCGGCCCTGGCCCTGCGCGTCGCGGCCATTGCCGCGATCGGTGCCGTCGAGCGGCCAGTCGGCGTCATCGCGGCGCTCGTTGCCTGCCACGCCGCGTCGCGGGCCTTTGTCGCCATCGTCATGCAGCGCGAGCCGCTCGCCCGCGACGACGGATTGGCTGCCGCGGCGGGCCGCCCCAGCGCCGTGACGTCGCTATGGGCCCTCGGTCTCGGCATCGGCATCGCGCTGATCTGTGAGCGCCTCAGCGGCGTCGTAGCGCTGGCTGTCGGGATCGCCGTCGCCTGGGGCGTCGCCTCGCTTGCCCGCCGCCAGATCGGAGGCCATACGGGCGACGTCCTCGGAACGGTGCAGCAGGCAAGCGAGATCGGCATGCTGCTCGCTCTCGCGGCGCTCGCGTAGGCCCTTCCTCGTGGCGACCACCGTGACCCGCTGGTGGTGGATCCGGCACGCGCCGGTCACCGGCCACGGCGGCCGCATCTATGGCCAGGAAGACTATCCGGCCGACGTTTCGGACGCCGCCACCTTTGCCGCCTTGGCCGCCTTGCTGCCGGCGCAGCCGGTGTGGGTGACGAGTCACCTGCGGCGGACGCGTGAGACGGCCAACGCCATCCTGTCGGCCCGGACGAGCGACGGCGCGGATATCGTCGCTTCGGCAAGCCACGTGGTCGAACCGGCTATCGCCGAGCAGCATGTCGGCGCCTGGCACGGCCTGACCGCGGACGAGCTCAACGCCGCGCGCGGCATCGTCCAGGGCGGCTTCGACCTGTGGCCGGCCAGCGAGCGGCCGCCGGCGGGCGAAAGCTTCCTGGATGTGATCGCGCGAGTCGGCCCGGCGGTGACGCGGCTGACGCGCGCGCACCACGGCCGTGACATCGTCGCCGTCGCTCACGCCGGCTCGATCCGCGCCGCCCTCGCCTTTGCGCTCGGCATCGAAGCGGAGCGCGTCCTGTCGTTCGCCATCGACAATTGTTCGCTCACGCGCCTCGACCACATCGACAACGGCGATCGGTCGGCTTGGCGAATCGTCGCGGTGAATCGGCCGCCGAAGGCGTCTCCGTCGCTTTGACGACGCGGCATCGCGCTGCTGGCGCCGCAGAATTGCCATGTTTGCAATCTGTGGTTATTTCTTAACGCCGCGTGATTCGCGCTCCCAAACCGGACAAGGAGATCAGGATGTTGGCAATGACCCGAAGGATTCTCGCGGGTGCGTTGGTGCTGTTCGTCGCCGCCTGTGCGCAGCAGGTTCCGGCGCCGACGGAGCAGCAGTCGATGATCGAAGAGTCCCGCATCACCTTCGACAAGTTGATCACGCATCCTGATTTCGGCGAACTCCCGGATTTCATCCGTCGCTCGAAGGCAGTCCTGATCTTTCCGTCGCTCGTGAAGGGTGGGGTCGTCATCGGCGGCGAGGGCGGCTCCGGCGTGCTCCTGGTGCGGGATGCCCAGCGCGGCTGGAGCAACCCGGCATTCTACACGATGGCTGCCGGCAGCCTCGGCCTGCAGCTCGGCGGCCAGGTTTCGGAGGCCGTCTTCACCGTCATGAGCGATCGTGCCGTCAATGCGCTCATCGACAATCAGATGAAGTTCGGCGGCGACATGAGCCTAGCCGCCGGACCGTCGGGCAAGCGCATGGGAAATTCGGCAACGACCAACTTCGGCAGCGATGTCTATTCCTTCGCCTACACATCCGGCCTGTTCGGCGGCGTATCGTTCGAAGGCGCCGGCGTGCTCAAGCGCGATTCGTGGAACGAAGCGTACTACGGCAAGGGTGCTACGCCCTACGCCATCCTGATCGAGCGCAAGTTCACCAACCCCAATGCCGGGACGTTGTTGAGCGCGCTGCAGCCCTACTGACCCCTCCCCCATGGCAACCGCGCCCGCACCGACATTCCTGCCGCGGTCGCCATGGGCGCGCGCCATCGCCGGTATCTGCCTCCTTATCACCCTGGGCCTTGTCGGATTCGGCCTCTGGGGGGCCTTCGCCCCTCAAGAAGCCTCGCTGATCGGCGGCGCCTTTTCCCTCACCGATCAGTTCGGCAAGACGCGGACAGACACCGACTTCCGCGGCCAGTTCCTGCTCGTCTTCTTCGGCTTCACCCACTGTCCGGACATCTGCCCGGTCGAGTTGCAGACGCTGAGCGACGTCATGGACCAGCTGGGCGCGGACGGCGCCAAGGTCACTCCGCTCTTCATCACGGTCGATCCGGCCCGCGACACGCCGGACGTCATGAAACAGTACGTGGCCAACTTCCATCCGCGCATCGTCGCGCTTACCGGCAGCGTTGCCGACGTCGCCGCCGTGGCCAAGGCTTACCGCGTCTACTACGCCCGGGTGACCGGCGGCACCGTGTCGAACAACGATGCCGACTACATCATGAATCATTCGGCCATCGTCTATCTGATGGGGCCGGACGGCCGCTTCGTCTCCCATTTCGATCCCGGGACATCGGCCGCCACGATGACTGAAGCGCTGCGCAAACTGCTGTAGCCCAGGCGATTTCCGGTGTCTAATGGGGCCGATGGACGAGCGGCCCTTCTGGAAACGCAAGCGACTCGACGAAATGACCCCCGCCGAGTGGGAGTCGTTGTGCGACGGCTGCGGCAAGTGCTGCCTGATGAAGCTGGAGTACGAGGACACCGGCGAGATCGACTGGACCAACGTCGCCTGCCGGCTGCTCGACCACAGCACCTGCCGCTGCAAGTCCTACGCTCTGCGCCAGGTGTTGGTCGAGGACTGCGTCTCGCTGACGCCGGACAATGTCGGCACGATCACGTGGCTGCCCGCGACCTGCGGTTATCGCTTGATCCGGGAGGGGCGCGACCTCTACTGGTGGCACCCGTTGGTTTCCGGGGACGCGGACACCGTCCACGCGGCCGGCATCTCGGTGCGCGGACGGGTCGTCGCCGAAGATGCGGCCGGCGAGCTCGAGGACCACATCGTCGGCTGGGTCGATCGGCGTCCCGGCCGGTCTCGCCAAAGGCAAGTGGCCCCGAAGGAGGCACTCGGCATCGAGCGCAAGCATCGGATAGAAGCATCCCGGGCCGGGCCCTATGTCTGGCAGGGAAGCACCGCAGGTAAAGAGGGCGAGCACGATGTTCCAGGCAACCGCGACCAACCCGACGACTGAACCGACGCTACGGGTCACCAGGGCCGATTCGCGCGTCACGGCGGTGCAACGCGCGTGCCGCTACATCGAAGCGCGCGTCGACGGCACGGACTGTGCCGACGGACGGGACGATACGGCCATCGTCACGCTGGCCGAACTGGGCGGGCATTGCGGCCTGAGCCCCTGGCACCTGCAGCGGCTGTTCAAGCGCACGATGGGCGTCAGCCCCCGGCAATATGCCGACGCGCATCGCATGAAGCGGTTCAAGGCCGGGCTCCAGCAGGGTGGCGGGGTGGCCGCCGCCACCTACGATGCCGGCTACGGTTCGTCGAGCCGGGTTTACGAGCGAGCGGCGGCGGCGCTCGGCATGACTCCGGCGACCTATGCCAAGGGAGGGCGTGGCGCCCAGATCACCTATGCGGTCACGAACTCCCCTTTGGGCCTGCTCCTGGTCGCCGCCACCGGTCAGGGCATCTGCTTCGTCAGCATCGGCGCCCGCAACGAGGACTTGGAAACTGCGCTGCACCGTGAATTTCCGGCCGCCGATGCCATACGGCGCGACGACGACGCCCTGGCCGAAGGGGTGGCAAGGATCCTCGGCCACTTGAACGGCAAGGAGCCGCATGTCGACCTGCCCCTCGATATCCGCGCCACCGCCTTCCAACGCCGGGTGTGGGAGGAGTTGCGGCGGATCCCGATGGGCGAAACCCGCACCTACGGGGAGATCGCGCGCGCCCTCGGGCAACCGCAGGCCCAACGCGCCGTCGGCCATGCCTGCGCCACGAATCCCATCGCTGTCGTCGTCCCCTGCCATCGCGTCGTGCGTGGCGATGGCCAAGTAGGAGGCTATCGCTGGGGTACCGACCGCAAGCAACGGTTGATCGAACGGGAAGTCAATAGCAAGCGCGGCTGACGGAACATCCTCCGGAGCCTGAAAACGCAAGGGAGGGCCGCTGGCCCTCCCTTCCGCACACAGTGGTCACTCCAACCTACGACGACCGAAACCCTGCAATTCGCTCAAGGCTACGCGCAAACATGCGCGCCGTCCTTGCCCCTGAAATGCCAGTCCCTCTCGTCTTCACGCCGGCAACTCCCGCCGGCCTCCCTTCGCTGGATCGGGCGTTCGGACCCCCAAAGAACGCCAACACCGAACAACCGCGATCCACCCCCAAAGGAATGATTGGATGTTAGGCAGATCGTTAATGGCGTCAACGAACCTGATGCATTCAAGCCGATTTTTCCGAAACCTGTGGCGCAAAAGCCACATACGCACATGGCTCGCGAATTGTGGGGATAAGTCGCAAGTCATCTTGCTGGCGGTCGCCAAGCCGGCTAATGAATCGGGCATGACCACGCGCGGACAGCCCCGTTCCCGCCCCGGATCGATGCCGTTATGCCGGCAGGAATCCCTTTCAAATCAACAATTTGCCAATGATCAGCGCGTCCCAAGGCGGCATCGTCAGGTCTTGACCCTGGCGGATCGCCGCGTGCCGCTGGTCTATCGGATCAACAAGCGAGCGCGCCGCATCATCCTGCGTTTCGACCACGGCGAGGGCCACATCGTCGTCGTCCTGCCGCGCCGCGCGACGGTGGAGCAGGGCCGGCGATTCGCGCTGCTGAACAAAGGCTGGATCAGCGAGCGGCTCGATCTGTTGCCGGAACCGGTGCCGTTCAGGCCGGGCCGGTACGTCCCGTTCATGGGCGTCATGCACCGCATCCGGCATCTGCCGCAAGCGCGCGGCCTGGTCTGGCAGGCGGACGACGAGATCCACGTTGCCGGGCGCCCGGAACATGTGACGCGGCGGGTCGAGGACTGGCTGAAGCGCGAAGCCCGGCGCGAGATCGAGCGGCGCGCGCGCGCAAAGGCCGAGCTGATCGGCAAGCGCATCACCGGCATCACCATCCGCGATCCCAAGAGCCGCTGGGGCAGTTGCTCGCCGCGGGGCAAGCTGTCGTTCTCCTGGCGGCTGATCCTGGCGCCGCGCCACGTGATCGACTACGTGGTCGCCCATGAGGTGGCGCACCTAAGGGAACTCAATCACGGGCCGCGCTTCTGGAAGCTGACGGCGGAGCTGACGCGCGACGTCGAGGGCGCGCGCGAATGGCTCAACCAGCACGGCGCGTCGCTGCATCGCTACGGGTTGCAGCCAGTCTGACGGGCGCCGCTACTTCCTTAGCGGGATGTCGGGCACCCAGACATAGCCGTCGGGATCGACGATATAGGCCTCGCGCAGGCCGTGCGGCTTGTCCGCCGGCGTCGCCAGCACGGTGTAGTCCAGCTTGTGCGCCGCCGACGCCGCGGCATCGGGATCGAGCCCGTGTAGGCGGAGCTCGACGCCGACGCCGCGCAGCGCGTTGTCGCCGGTGAGCGCCAGCAGCGGATGGTCCCCATAGGTATGGTCGGCATGCAGCATCCATTCGGCGGTGCCGCCCGCCAGTTCGCGGCGGAGCACGGCGAAATCCGCATCGCCGTAGACCACCGTCGCGCCGAGCACGTCGCGCTGAAAGGCCACGGCCTTTTCCATGTTGCGGACCAGGAGATTGACGCCGAAGGCGCGCAGCGAGCGCCCGTACTCGTCGGCAGACATCCAAGGCCGCTGCTGCGGATCGCGCTTGCTGACCATTACCCCCTCCGGCGACACCCCGGCATTGTCGCGGACCGGCCGCGATGGCGGCAACGGCGAAAAGCCGCAGGCCAGCCATGCAGCGGCAGGGTTTGTCGGCGGGTCGTCCCCGCCTCTATAAGAGTGGCGCACCCTTGCCGCCGACAGGCCGCCAACGCCGATGCGCCCCGCCAACAGCCTCGAGGTCACCGCGCTTCTCACGGCGATGGTTGCCCTGGGGCCGATCTCGACCGATCTCTATCTGCCATCGCTGCCCGGTCTGGCGCGGTACTTCGAAGTCAGCGTCGCCGATGCGCAGCTGACGCTGAGCGCGTTCCTCGTCGGGCTGGCGACCGCGCAGCTCGTCTATGGACCGCTATCCGACCGTTTCGGCCGGCGCCCGGTACTGCTGGTCGGCCTCGCCATCTACGTCATCGCCAGCATCGTCTGCACCTTCGCCCCGTCGGTCTCGGTCCTCATCTTCATGCGCTTCCTGCAGGCGGTCGGCGCCTGTGTCGGACCCGTCCTCGGCCGGGCCGTGGTGCGGGACGTCCATGGCCGCGACGGCGCCGCCCGCGTGCTCGCCTATATGAGCGCCGCCATGGCGCTGGCGCCGGCGATCGGCCCGATCATCGGCGGCTTCCTCGAGGAGTGGTATTCCTGGCGGGCGAATTTCCTCGCCCTGGTCTGCTACGGCATCGTCGGGCTCGTGCTCACCTGGCAGATCCTGCCGGAGACCAACAAGGTGCTCGACCTGGAGGCGGCGCGACCCGAGCGTATCCTGCGCGGCTATCACGGCTTCCTCGGCCATCGCACCTATGTCGGCTACGTGCTTTGCTGTGCGTTCGCCTACAGCGGCATCTTCGCCTTCATCTCCGGCTCGTCGTTCGTCCTGCAGGCGGTCGTCGGGCTCGGCCCGGTCCAGTACGGCTTCTGCTTTGCCGGCGTCGTCATCGGCTACATCATCGGGACCATACTGGCCGGCCGCCTGTCCCGTCGGCAGGGCATCGACCGGCTGATCGTGGTCGGCGTCGGCTTCGCGGTCGCCGGGGGCGCGCTGCTGCTCGGCCTCGCGTTTGCCGGGGTCGCACGCACCGGGCTCGGCGGCGCGCTCGTCATCGTCGGGCCGATGCTGATCTACATGATCGGCACCGGCCTGGTGCTGCCCAACTCGATCGCCGGCGCCATCGGTCCGTTCCCGCGGGCCGCCGGCGCCGCCTCGGCCTTCCTCGGCTTCACCCAGATGACCGTCGCCGCCGTCGTGGGTATTTTCGTCGCCCACCTGCATGACGGCACGTCCGTGCCGATGGCGGCGGCGGTGGCCGTGGCCGCACTGGGTGAGATCGCGGCGGTAGTGCTGCTCGTCCGACCGCAGTCGGCACTGAGCGCGGGGGGCCTCCGCCAGCCCGGCGAGTAGCGGCTTATTTGCGCGAACCCTGCTGGGTGATCACGCGCGACAGCCAGTCCTGCAGCGATGTGGACTGCGAGTCGGTCTCGGCGGCGACGGCGCGCGGGATCGCCCCATCGATGACGGGCGTGGCCGACGCCACCTGGGCGGAAGCGTCCAGCTGCGGCAGCGGCCGCGCCGGCTGGCCGTCGAGGGCCGCGACCATGTACGAGCGCCACAGCTGCGCCGGCAAACCGCCGCCCGTCACCTTCTTCATCGGCGAGTTGTCGTCGTTGCCGACCCACACGCCGGTC
>JBKOWC010000362.1:0-8741 GCA_046724215.1 Pseudomonadota bacterium
CGTCCATCCTGGCGCCCCTCAACGACGCGTGATCGAAGGCGGCGCCGTTGAGGCGGGCATCGCGCAAGGAAGCGCCGAGGAAATCGGCGCCGTCGAGCGCCGCATTGGTGACCCCGGCCCGATCGAGCTGCGCCCCCTGCAGGTGGGCCAGGCGGAAGGAGGCGCCGTCGAGCACGGCATCGCGCAGATCGGCCGCCGCCAAGGTGCTGCCGGTGAAATCGGCAAAGCGCAGCTGGCGGCCGGCCAGCGCGATGCCGGCGCCTGCCGCCGATGGCGTACCGACGAGCTTCTCGACCAGTCCCGCCGGCGCGGCATCGTCGTTCGTGAGCGTGCGGCCGTCGAGGCGCAGATAGCGGCAGCCCCAATCGACCGCCGGGCAGAGCACGGCGTCGAGGAGGTTGTAACCCTGCAGGGCCGGCGCCAGCCAGCGACTGGTGAAGTTGTCGGCGCGGTCCTGGCCGGCGTCATCGAAGCGGACGTCGGCCGCGCGGGTCCCGGCCGGCGGCGGGTTCGCATAGTAGAGGGCGATGAAGGCGGCCACCGCCGCGACGGCGCAGTTGGCCCAGTGCCGCCAGGTCGATACGCCTGAGGCCGTCCGACCGTAGATCCGCAGATGGAACAGGACGAGCGCCACCGCGTCGACGACGAGCCCGCCCTGCTGCAGCTGCACCATGTCCGGCCATTGATAGCGCAGGAGACCGATCTGGATGGCCAGCAAGGCAGCCAGTGGTCCGACCATGATGACCAGCCACAGCAGCAGCCGGACCAGCCACAGACCGACGCCATGGCCCTCGTCGCCGGCGACGATGCGCACGAGCGGCAGGATGCGAATGCGGGCGAGGTAGGCGCCGCGCCGCTCCCGCATCGCCGGCCGCCGCAGCGTGACGCCGAGCGTGCCGACGCGGCGTCCCAGCAGGTCGAGGACGAAGAGCGCGGCGCCGTGGACGAGGAGCAGGGTCGCGGGCGCCAGCAGGCCGGCGGCGGTGATGGAGAGGCCGAGGCCTACCAGCGGCAGATCGACGCGGTTCCACAACAGCCCGTGGTCGGTCGTGTTGGCGGCGATCACGAAGAGGGCGGCCATGACGACGACGAGGCCGGCAAGGAGAAAGGCGCCGACGACCGCCAGGCGGTTGATCGAGTCGATGCTGCGGTCGATGCCGGATCGCGCGTCTTCAGCCATGCCGGTCGGGCCCTCGATCCTGTTTCGCCGTCTGTAGAGCATCACAGGCCGGTTTAATACTGATGAAGGACGCCTGCGTCACTTCGCAGCCCGACTGACCCGCTCGACACCGCGCGCCACCACGCCGGCGGGCCGCTCCTCGCTCGGCGTCTTCTTGAAGAACTCGCGGTAGCATTTGGAGAAATGCGAGGCCGAGGCGAAGCCGCAGGCGAGCGCCACGTCGAGCACGGAAAGGTCCGTCTGCAGCAGCAGCAGACGCGCCTTGTTCAGCCGCAGCTCGGTGTAGTAGCGCGTCGGCGTGTGGCCGAGATACTTGCGGAACAGGCGCTCGAGCTGGCGGCCGGACAGGTCGACGACGCGGGCCAGATCGGCGCAGGACACGGGCTCGTCGAGCGTCTCTTCCATCCGCCGCACGGCCGCGACCAGCTTCGGATGGCGGATGCCCAGCCGCGCCGGCAGCGCCATGCGCTGCTGGTCATGGCGGTCGCGGATGCGTTCGTGCAGGAACTGGTCGGAGACGGCGCTCGCCAGCGCATGCCCGTGCTGCAGCCGGATCAGGTTCAGCATAAGGTCGAAAGCGGCGATGCCGCCCGAGCAGGTGAAGCGGTTGCGGTCGACCTCGAAGAGCTCGGAGGTCACGTCGAGCTGGGGAAACGCCTCGCCGAAGCCCGACAGGTTCTCCCAATGGATCGTGCAGCGGAAGCCATCGAGGAGCCCGGCGCGCGCCAGCAGGTAGGAGCCGAGCGAGATGGCGCCGACGTCGATGCCCTGGCGGTCCAGACGGCGCAGCCAGGCGAACACGGCACGGTCCTCGTACAGCTCGGCGGCGGGGCCGGCGCAGACGACGACCATGTTGTAGCGCCCGGCGGTCTCGATCGAGGCCTCCGGCATGATGGCGATGCCGTTGCTCGCCATCACCGGCTTGCCGTCGCGCGACAGGATGTGCCAGCTGTAGAGCGGCCGGCCGGTCAGCCGGTTGGCGCTGCGCAGCGGCTCGATCGCCGAGGTGAATCCCATCATCGCGAACTGCGGGATCACGAAGACGGCAATGCGATACGGAAGATTGGCAGGCGGGTTGCCGAACATGCTGGCACTGTCACCACGGCGTCGGGCCGCAGGCTGCCGCAGTTATAGTGGCTGACGGCCGCAGGACAAGGGAATCGAGGCAGGGCCGTTAACCATGCGCATCCTCGTTGCCGCCGTGGGCCGCGGCCGTTCCGGCCCGGAGCAGGCGTTGTTCGACGCCTATCGGCGCCGGCTGTCCTGGCCGGTCGCGCTCAAGGAGGTCGAGGAGCGCCGCAAGCTGCCGGCGGCGCAGTTGATGCTGCGCGAGGGTGAGCTGCTGCTGGCGGCGCTGCCGAAGGCGCCGGCCGGGCTGTTCGTCGTTGCCCTCGACCCCCGCGGCAAGGCCCTGTCGAGCGAGGACCTGGCCCGGCGGCTGGCCGGCTGGCGCGACCGCGGCACCAACGAACTGGCCTTCCTCATCGGCGGCGCCGACGGCCACTCGGAGGCCGTGCGCCAGCGCGCCGATTTCCTGCTGTCGTTCGGGCCGATGACCTGGCCGCACCTGCTGGCGCGCGCCATGCTGGCCGAGCAACTCTACCGCGCCCAGCAGATCCTGGCCGGACATCCCTATCATCGCGGCTGAAACGACGCTAGTCTCGCAGACGACGACGTCGAGACGAGGGTCGGGCATGTATTCCTCTGCCATTCGTATCATCAGCGGTTTGCTGCTGACGGCGGTCCTCGCCGGCTGCATGCCGGAGTCGAAGGAGCCGCTGGCGCCACCGTCGGCAGCGCTGCCGGAGCCCCGCCTGGTCGGCATCTGGTTCGCCCGGGTCGAGGACGACCAAGTCTATCTCAAGATCCGCCGGCGCGAGGGCAACTGGTTCGACATCGCGAACTTCAATACCGCGAAGGAAGGCAAGGACACGCTCGTCTATTACCGCGGCTACATCACCCAGGCCGGCGGCCGCCGCATCGCCAACCTGCAGGAGATCGGCGGCGCGAACGGAGGCTACTTCTTCGCCACCTACCGGCTGGAGTCGGGCAACCGTCTCGTCGTCCGCTTCGTCGGCGAGAAGGCGATCGCCGACGCCATCAAGGCCGGGCGCCTGAAAGGAGAGGTCAAGGAAAGCTCGCTCGGCAACGACGTCACGATCACCGACGACCCCGCGCGCATCGCCGATTTCCTCGCCGGCGCCGATGCGGCCACCCTGTTCGATAAGAGCCTGACGTTCACCCGCACGAACCGGGAGCCGTAGGGGCGAGCGGCGCTCGCCCCGTTGCCAAAGCCGCCGGTTGTCGGATCTCTGCATTGGCGAGGGCGAGCGCCGCTCGCCCCTTGAATTGGCACGCAACCCGCGATCACGCGGGCTACCGGAGCGGCGCCGGAGCGGTTATATAGGGGCCCATGGCACCGAAGGACCGGCCCCGCCCCCTCGTCCTCTGCATCCTCGACGGCTGGGGGGAACGGCAGGATCGCGACCACAACGCCATCGAGCTGGCGGATACGCCGACTTGGCACGACTTCATGCGGCACTGCCCGCACGCCCTGATCGACGCCTCGGAACTGCATGTCGGCCTGCCCAACGGACAAATGGGCAACTCCGAGGTCGGCCACATGAACATCGGTGCCGGCCGCGTCGTGATGCAGGACCTGCCGCGCATCGACAAGGCCGTCGCGTCGGGCGAGCTGGCTCGGAATCCACAGCTGCACGGCTTCATCGCCAAACTGAAGGCGTCGGGCGGGACCTGCCATCTCATGGGGCTGATGTCGCCGGGCGGCGTGCATTCGCACCAGGCCCACATCGCGACGCTGGCCACAATTCTTGACGAGGCCGGCGTTCCGGTCGCCGTGCATGCCTTCCTCGACGGCCGCGATACGCCGCCTTCGAGCGCGCGCGGCTTCATGGCCAACTTCCTTCAGAGCGTCGCGCGGTGCCAGCGCCTTACTGTCGCCACGGTCGGTGGCCGATACTGGGGCATGGATCGCGACAAGCGCTGGGACCGCGTCGCCTTGGCCTACGACGCCCTCGTTGACGGCAAGGGCGAACGGGCCAGCGACCCCCTGGCGGCGATCGACAACGGCTACAAGCGCGGCGAGACCGACGAGTTCATCCGCCCGACCGTGGTCGACGGCTATCGCGGCATGGCCGACGGCGACGGCGTGCTGATGGCGAATTTCCGTGCCGACCGCGTGCGCCAGATCCTGACCGCCCTGCTCGATCCCGGCTTCGACGGCTTCCAGCGCCCGCGCGTGGTGCGCTTCGCGGCCGCGACCGGCATGAGCGAATATTCGACGGCGCTCGCCCGCTTGATGACCGCCCTGTTCCCGCCGGAGCCGCTGCGCCATGTGCTGGGCGAGGTCGTGGCCGAGGCCGGCCTCACGCAGCTGCGCATCGCCGAGACCGAGAAGTACGCGCACGTCACCTTCTTCCTCAACGGCGGCGAAGAGCGGCAATATCCGGGCGAGGAGCGCATCCTGGTGCCGTCGCCGAAGGTCGCGACCTACGATCTGAAGCCGGAGATGTCGGCCTATGAGGTGACCGACAAACTGGTCGCTGCCATCGACAGCGGCAGGTTCGATCTCATCGTCGTGAACTACGCCAACACCGACATGGTCGGGCACACCGGCGATCTCGCTGCGGCGATCAAGGCGGTCGAGGCGGTCGACCGCTGCCTCGGCCGCGTCCGCGACGCCGTCGTCGGGGCCGGCGGCGCCATGGTGATCACCGCCGACCACGGCAACGCCGAGATGATGGAAGACCCGGTGACCCACCAGCCGCACACCGCCCATACGCTCAACCGCGTGCCGATCATCCTGGTGAACGGCCCCGCCGTGGCCGCAGGCCTCGCGGACGGCCGCCTCGCCGACATCGCGCCGACGGTCCTTGCGGTCATGGGCCTGCCGCAGCCGGCGGAGATGACCGGACATTCCCTGACCCAGGCCGCCGCCGTAGCGGACCGCGCGCGGGAGCGGCGTGCGTCGATCTGACCGGTGGGCGGCGCCCGTCGCCGTCATCGTCATCGGCGCCGCTCTCCTCGCCGGCAGCGGCGCCCCGGCGCGGGGCGCCGACCGCCTGCGGGACGTCGACGAATCCATCCAGGACGAGCAGGATCGCGTCGCCTATCTGAGCGGCCAGTCCGAGCGGATCGCGGCCGAGATCACACATCTGCAGGACAGCCTGATCGAGGCCGCCGCCGAGGTGCAGGCGCGCGAGGACGAACTGGCCGGGCTGGAGAAGACCCTGGCCGCCCTGGAGACCTCGGAGCGGGAGAAGACGGCCGCGCTGGCGGCCCGCCAGGGCGACATGGCCGTGCTGCTGGCTGCCCTGCAGCGCATGTCGATCGAGCCGCGCGAGGCGTTGATCCTCGGCTGGCGCACCCCGATGGACACCGTCCTCGCGGCGCAGCTGCTGCAATTCGCCGTGCCGCCGATCGAGGCCAAGGCGCAGCGGCTCCGTCGCGAGCTCGACGAGATCGCGCAGCTGCGCTTGCAGACGCAACGGCAGCGCGAGCGCATCGCCGCCGCGACCGAATCGATCGAGGCGGCCCGCCAGTCGATCAAGCAGCTGGTCGACCTCAAGGCCGGCCTCAAGCAGACCACGGAAGCCGACCGGGAGGCCGCCGCCGACCGCGTCCGGGCGCTGACCCAGCAGGCCGACGACCTGCGCGAGCTGCTGGCCGCCCTGCCGCCGCCACCGCCCGTGGCGGCGCCCCCCGCCGCCGAGCCGCCGGCCGTCGCCACCCTGCGCCTGGAGAAGCCCAAGGACCTCAAGCCCTTCCCGCCGAAGCAAGCCGGCCTGACACCGCCGGCGCGCGGCGTGCTGGTGCTCGGCTTCGGCGACACGGCGCCCGACGGGAGCGCCAGCCAGGGCATCCTCATCGAATCCCTGCCCGGCGCCCAGGTCGTGGCCCCGCATGACGGCCAAGTCGTCTTTCGCGGCCCGTTTCGGGGCTATGGCGAAATATTGATTATGGAGCACCGCGGCGGATATCATACGTTGCTCGCCGGACTGGGGCGCACCGACGTCGTCGTGGGACAATGGCTGCGCACGGGAGAACCGGTCGGTGTCATGGACTCCCCACGCGAAGGCAAGCCGCGCCTCTATCTGGAACTCCGTCGCAGCGGCCGACCGATCGACCCCTGGCCCTGGTTTGAAGCCCACATCAGCAAGGTAGAATGAGCCCCATGCGCTATTCACGAGTTGCGGTCCTGACCGCCGCCTTCCTTCTGGCCTACGGCCTTCCCGCCGCTTCGCAGAGCACCAGCAACTCGGACACCTACGAGCAGCTCCGGCTGTTCGGCGACGTGTTCGAGAAGGTGCGCTCCGACTACGTGGAGGAGGTCACCGACCAACAGCTCGTCGAGAACGCCATCAACGGCATGCTGGCCCAGCTCGACCCGCATTCGAGCTACCTGAACGCCAAGGACTTCGAGGAGATGCAGGTCCAGACCAAGGGCGAGTTCGGTGGTCTCGGCATCGAGGTGACGATGGAGAACGGCCTGGTCAAGGTCGTCTCGCCGATCGACGACACGCCGGCGGCGCATGCCGGCATCCAGCCGGGCGATCTCATCATCGAGCTGAACGGCGAGCCGGTGTCGGGCATGACGCTCTCGCAGGCGGTCGACAAGATGCGCGGCCCGATCGATTCGGACATCACGCTCACCATCCAGCGCGGCGACAAGGAGCCGTTCGACGTCAAGTTGACGCGCGCCGTCATCAAGATCCAGTCGGTGCGCGCACGCCTGGAGAGCAAGGACATTGCCTACATCCGCATCACCAGCTTCAGCGAGCAGACCGACACCGGCCTGGAGAACGAATTCAAGAAGCTGAAGGAGCAGGCCAACGGCAAGCTCGCCGGGCTCGTCCTCGACCTGCGCAACAATCCGGGCGGCCTGCTCGACCAGGCCGTGGCCGTGTCCGACGCGTTCCTCGACAAGGGCGAGATCGTCTCGACGCGCGGCCGCCATCCGGAGGACGCCCAGCGCTACAACGCGCGCCCGGGCGACATCACCGACAGCCTGCCGATGGTCGTACTCATCAACGGCGGGTCTGCCTCGGCCTCCGAGATCGTCGCCGGCGCCCTGCAGGACCACCATCGCGCCATCCTCCTGGGGACGAAGTCGTTCGGCAAAGGCTCCGTGCAGACCATCATTCCGGTGCCCGGACACGGTGCCATCCGCCTGACGACGGCGCGCTACTTCACGCCCTCCGGCCGCTCGATCCAGGCGCTCGGCATCACCCCCGACATCGGCGTCGAACAGTCCAAGGTCGAGGTCATCGAGCAGCAGCGCCGCACCAGCGAGGCGGACCTGCCGGGCGCGCTCAAGAACCCGAACCAGCCGCAGCCGAACAAGCCGGCGGAGCCGGACAAGGGCACCGCCAATCCGCCGGGTGCATCGCTCAATCCCTCGACGAGCCCGACGCCCAATTCCGACAAGCCGGCCGAGGAGCAGGACTACCAGCTGACCCGCGCGGTCGACCTGCTGCACGGGATCGCGCTGTTCAAGACGAGCCAGATGAACTGAGGCCGATGGCGCCGCGCCGCACGACCGGCGGAGCGCCGCCGCGATGAGCGCGTCCGATCCCGCCGGCCTCCCCTATCGACCGGGGGTCGGTATCATGCTGCTGAATGCGCTGGGCGAGGTGTTCGTCGCCCAGCGCATCGACATGCCGTCCGACGCCTGGCAGATGCCCCAGGGCGGCATCGATGCCGGCGAGACGCCGTTGCAGGCGGCTTGGCGCGAGATGGGGGAGGAAATCGGCACACGCCATGCCGAACTGCTGGCGGAAAGCCGCGGCTGGCACCGGTACGATCTGCCGGCCGAGCTGGTCCCGCTGGTCTGGCAGGGACGTTTTCGCGGCCAGGAGCAGAAGTGGTTCGCCTTCCGCTTTGCCGGCACCGACGCCGAGATCGACATCGCCACGGGGCATGCCGAGTTCAGCGCCTGGAGATGGTCGCCCGTGGCGACGCTGCCGGACTTGATCGTGCCGTTCAAACGCCAGCTCTACGCCGACTTGGTGGCCGAGTTCGGCCACTTGGCGCAGACATCGACCGGGAAAGGACGCCGCCATGCCTGAGCCGCTGAAAGTCCACGACATCGCCCCCGACGAACTGAAGCGCATCACGCGCTGCGTCATGGAGACCGACCGCGGCGCGATCACGCTGGCGCTCTATCCCGACGCCGCGCCCAACACCGTCGCCAACTGGTATCGACTGGCATCGGACGGGTTCTACGACGGCCTCGCCTTCCATCGCGTCATCGACGGCTTCGTCGCGCAGGGCGGCTGCCCGGACGGCGACGGCACCGGTGGGCCCGGCTGGCGCATCGCCTGCGAGACCAAGGGCAATCCGCACAAGCACGAAACGGGTTCGCTCTCCATGGCCCATGCCGGCCGCGACACCGGCGGCTCGCAATTCTTCCTCGTGCTCGAGCCGCAGCCGCACCTCGACGGCATGCACACCGTGTTCGGGAAGGTGACCGACGGTCTCGACGTGATGCAGTCGATCGAGCAGGGCGACCACATCAAGAGCATCCGATTCGACGCGTGAG
>JBKOWC010000076.1:0-5517 GCA_046724215.1 Pseudomonadota bacterium
TGGGTAAGCCACGTCGTCGCGAAGGACGGGAACGCCTCGATAGCGGCGCCCGCCAAGGCAGCGAAGAGCCGACATATAGGCGGTGTCCATTGCCGAGTCATTCACCTAATTGCGCGGGCGCCGCCATGGCGCGCGACCGAACCGCCGGGTTCACCGTTCACCGGGACCTTCCACGAAGAAATACGAAGGAAACGCCGGACTACCAGCTGAGGAACAAGCCGACATTGCCCGGAATTCCGCTGGGATAGTCGAGGATCTCGACGCGGACCTTATAGCCAAGCGGCCGCAGCTCCTTTTCGAAGTATGCGTAGGCCTTCTTAGCATGGCCTTCGAGGGAATCGGGCCAGTCAGGCTCATTGCTGTTGATGCGCCGCCCGCGATCGTTGCAGTAGCTGGCGGGAAACGAGAATACTTGCACTTCGTGCAGCCCTTGTTCGGCCGCGCGACGGACGGCGTTGTTGACGCGTTCGACGGCTTCCGGGGGCACGTCTTCTTCTTTCATGAACAGCTCGCGCATCGTTTTCTGCTCTTCCTCCTGCCTCTTTGCACGAGCGAGGTACTCCTGCGCCTTCTTCATCTCGGCGTCGTTGCTGATCTTCCTGAGATCGTCGGGTCGCATCAGGTCCGCCATCGCCTTGCCTCCATCAGCGTGATAGCAAGCTCGAGATTTCCAGCTGCCGCTCAGGCGGCCGTCTTTGCATTTCTGGAGCGCCGCGATGTGCCGGTTTGCAGACCGACAGAAACCGCCTTGCCGAGGATCTCGACATCCAAGACCGATGTTTCTCCAGCTGTCGCAAACATCGGCTCGATTTCGGCGAGGCGCGCCTTCGCCGCTTTCGTTTTCGGGCCGGCGACCTCGATCATCTTCTGCAGATCGCGCGCGAACTGCACCGCACCCTCCCGATCCTTGGTCAGCATGGACGGGATTGCGCCGAGGGCACGCTCCTCATCCAGGAGCAGCATGAAAAACTGGTCGCGAACCACCTGCTTGAACTCGGCCAGGGTAAGGCCGCCCCCACGCTCGTCGCGGAGGCGCCGGAGCAGGGCAAGCCCCCTCTCGTCGACGTCTCCGTCGGCCAGCCGGATGTACATCAGGGCGCGGATCGCGGCCTCGGCCGGACCGCCCTCGCCAATGCGTGCCTTGAAGTCCTCGATCCGGCGCGCAACGGCAGCCACGTGCTCCGCGTCGGCTCCGGGATGCCGCCGCGGGTTCGCATCACTCGCCTTGAGTCCCACAAGGGCCTGCAGGACCGGCGACCCGTATACGGCGTGGAATACCTCTTCGCAGGCGTGGTCCCGCAGCTGCGCGTAGCCCTCCAGCACCTTCACGACCTGTTGCGAAAACTCGCCTTGCGCCTGCAGAAGGAAGTTTTCCTGCGCCACGGGTTGCCGATCTTCACGGAGATGCTCGGCCAACGGAAGCAGGGCGCGCATGAACGGATTGCTGTCGGAAAGCAGCTCGTACGGCAGGCGCAATGGATGCAGCCGGCGCATCCACTCGGCGGAAGCCTCGTTGGCAAGGGCTCGCGCCCAGGGCTGCAGGAACGTCCGGTACAGTCCGAGATTGATCTCGGAGATCCGCGCGACGGTCGCGAATTTCCGCTCGTCGTCGATGCTATTGCCGCCCAGCGCGCGGATCGCGTCCAAGTCGCGCGTCTCGAAGCGGACGAGGTAGTCGCCGGCAATCAGGTCGGCGGTCGGATCGTTCGGATTCTTGGGCGTCAGGACCGCCTCGTAGAGGCCGGGCGGAAGAACGTCGATCAGGTCGATGTTGCTGGCGAATTCATCATGTTCCTTCTTCGCTACGGCGCTGGAAACGAAAATGCCGAGATGGCCGATGGAGTCGTGGACGGAGTAAACGATGGTCTGCCCGTTCGCGCGGATGTCGTCGACGCTGTTGTAAAGGTCCAGGATCCAGCCGAGGGCCTGTTGCGGCGGCGTGATGTTGTCGCCCTTCGAACAGAAGACGAGGATAGGCGAGCGAATATTGCGCAGGTCCACCCGCGTCCCGCCCGCAGTGACGATCTCGGCCGTGGCCAGTTTGTTGCCGATGAAGAGTTGGTCGACGATGAATTGCATCTCCTCGGCATTGAGGAGAACATGACCGCCCCAGTACTCCTCGAACCCGAGGTAGCGGGTGGCCTCGGTATCAATCTTCGAATAGAGATTGTATTGCTTGCTCCATAGCGTGTTGGCAGGATTGAGGTGCTCAAAATTGGCGACAAGCCACGCGCCGTCAAACTTGCCATTGCCCAGGTCGCCGAACAATGCGGTGAGCCAGCTCCCGCCGAGCAGTCCGCCCGTGTAGCGCATCGGGTTCTTGCCGTGCACCCCAGCCCAATAGGAGAGCGGCGATCCGGCGATCAGGATCGGGCCGAAAAGCTCGGGCCTGGCGGCCGCCAGCATCATCACGGCCCAGCCCGCCTGGCAGTTGCCGATCACGGCGGGCTTGCCGTCGGCCTCCGGGTGCAGGTCGATAACCTGCTCCAGGAACGTCGCCTCGGCGCTCATGATGTCTTCGATCGTCTGGCCCGGCATCGGTTCCGGCAGGAACCCGACGAAGTAGCAGGGATGGCCCGTCTTAATCGCGACGCCGATTTCGCTGTCCGCCTTGAAGCCGCCAATACCCGGGCCATGGCCGGCGCGCGGGTCGATGACGACGAATGGTCGCTTCTTCGGGTCGATCTCGGCGCCGGCCGGTGGCGTGACGCGCACCAGCCCATAGTTCACCGGCCGCGGCAATTTGCGGCCATCGGCAACCAGCGTGCACTCGAACTTGAGTACGTTCGGGGCTGTCTTCGCGTTGTTCGCGACGTAGTTGTTTCCCCGCTGCCTCATCACATCCCAGAACAGCACCGCGCGTTGACAGGCATCGCGCCAGTACGTCCAGGCATCCTGGGCCGAACCGGCGGCAAGCGGCAGCACGGGAACAGTGCCCATCCATGCTGCTCGCGGACTGACGTCGGAACCATGATCCTTTTCAACCGCCGTCTGGCTGTCGTGCATCGCACACCTCATTTACCTGGGCTTTTCAGCCAACGCGACACATAGCAAAAACACGCTCAATCAGGCTTGATGAAGATCAAGTCGCGATCGTACCTGCCACAGCGCAGGGCGATCCTGGCAGCGATTGGTACAGACCGCCGCGACGATCCGGGCGCCAAGGCCCCGGGGAATCTCCGGAACTAAGGTTTGGGTCATGTGCAGGGTCGTCTCCAACAAGTGCAGATATTCCCGATGTCGCGCCGAAGCCGTTCAGAGAGCGCCTCGCTCTGCCAAGACAGGCGCAGTGAGTTCACCTGCCTGAACCGAGCCCTCTCTCTCGGTTGAGGACCCCTTATCTCGCGCTTTGTCGCCTGACGTCGATGGCTGGGCCGGGCGTGGAGCCGACTGCGGCCGTTTGATCCGGAACCAGGTGACGTAAAGCGCCGGAAGGAACACAAGGGTCAGAAGCGTCGCGACGGCCAGGCCACCCATGATTGCGTAGGCCATCGGACCCCAGAAGATCGTTGGCGCGATCGGGATCATGCCGAGGATTGCGGCAGAAGCAGTGAGCAGGATGGGCCGGAATCGGTGCGTGGTGGCATCGATCACTGCATCCCAGGGATGCCGCCCCTGGGCTTTTTCCGTCTCGACCTGGTCGATGAGAATCACCGAGTTCCGAGCGATCATGCCAGTGAGGGCGAGCACGCCAAGGATAGCAACGAAACCGAGCGGCTTGCCTGAAAGAAGGAGGGCCGAAACGACTCCGATCAGGCCCAGAGGCGCCACGCTGATCACCAGAAACACGCGATTGAAGCTCTGGAGTTGGATCATTAGCACTGTGAGTATCAGAATAAGCATTATCGGCAGGACGACGGCGACCGATGTCTGCGCCTTGCTGCTCTCCTCCACCGTTCCGCCGACGCTGATACGGTACCCGCTTGGTAAGCTGGCATTCAGTGCCGTGATCTTCGGCTCCAGCGCCTGCACGAGCGTGGCGGCTTGCGTGCCGGGCGCTACATCGGCCTGCACCGTCACTGTTGCCCTTCGGTCGCGGCGCCAGACGATGGGATATTCCTGGCCGTAATCGATGGATGCGATCTGGCTCAGGGGAACGGTCTGCCCGTTCGGCAAGGGCACCTGAAGCGTTCGGATCGTTGCCGGCGACATGCGCTGGTCGGCAGCAGCCCGCACAAGCACGTCGACGAGGTAAATCCCGCTGCGCACCTGCGTGGCCGGGATGCCGGTCATGACGGTGTTCACGGCCTGGGCCAAGTCCTGGGAGTTCAGACCGAGGAGACGGGCCTGGTCCTGGTTGACCTGGATCCTCACAGTGCGCGCCGGCTCCATCCAGTTGTAGTTGACGTTGCGGACATCTGCGTTGGTCCCCAAGACGTCTGCGACTTTGAATGCGATGGCTCGCACCTGGTCCGGCTCGGTTCCGCTCACCCGGTACTGAAGCGGCCAGCCAACCGGCGGACCGAGCTCCAAGGGGTAGACCCGGCCGACGACGTTCGGAAAGTCGGTCGCCAGCGCCTGCTCCAATCTCGCCTTGACCCGCTCCCGTTGCTGCAGTCCCTTGGTGACGACAACGGCCTGAGCGAAGAAATCGTTGGGGAGCTGGACATTGAGGGGCAAATAGAAGCGCACGGCGCCCTGCCCAACATACGTGCTCCAATGGTCCACGTCCTGATCGCGCCCCAGGAGCTTGTCCAACCGGGCCGCCGCATCCCGCGTTGCATAGATGGACGCGTTCTCCGGCAGCTGGAGGTCCACCAGCAACTCCGGTCGATCCGATGCAGGAAAGAACTGCTGAGGGACGAAGCGCATCCCGTATAGCGCGATCCCGAACAGGCCAAGCGTGACGAGGACGGTAACCCAGCGAGCCCGCATGGCCAGCACCAAGACGCGGCGGAACGTGCGCATGATCGGCCCCGGCTCGCCCGAATGTACCTCCTTGGGCTTCTTGAGCATCCAAACGCCGAGCAGGGGCGCGAACAGGGCTGCGACAATCCAGGATGCGATCAGCGCGATGGCGACGACGGCGAAGATCGAGAAAGTGTATTCGCCCGCGGCGCTGCGCGCGAAACCGATGGGAACAAACCCCGCAATAGTCACGAGTGTGCCGGTGAGCCTTGGAAAGGCGGTGGAGCTATAGGCGAAGGTACCGGCTTGTTCCTTGTCGTCGCCATGCTCGAGCCGCGTGACCATTGACTCGATCGTGATCATCGCGTCGTCAACGAGCAGGCCGAGTGCAATGATGAGGGCGCCCAGCGAGATCCGCTGAAAGCCAATTCCGAACACCAGCATTGTGGCAAACACTGCGGCGAGGACGAGCGGGATCGAGACGGCCACGACGGCGCCCGCGCGTGGGCCGAGGCTGACCAGACTGACCGCGAGGACGATCGCGATCGCCTCCCACAGGGCCTCCATGAAGTCGTCGACTGCATGCTCGACGGTGACGGGCTGATCGGCGACGAGGGTCGGCTCGATCCCGACAGGCAGATTCGCCGTGATCTCCTTCATGGTCCGTTC
>JBKOWC010000216.1:0-5107 GCA_046724215.1 Pseudomonadota bacterium
ATGTGTATAAGAGACAGGGCAGGTCGTCATCGTCACCTACGGCTGCCGCTACGCCGGCGACGGCACGGTCACCATGAGCCACGAGCACAAGGCCGTCGGCCGCTTCACGCTCGCGGAGGTCGCCGCTCTCCCCATGCCGGAAGGCTACCGCCGCTCGATCCGCGCCTGGCACGGCCGGCTGGCGGCACGACGCGACGTCCGCTGACGGTCTCTGGGCGAGTGTCTCAGCGGCCCGACTCAGGCCCGTCAGGGTTCGGTTGCGAGTCTGCCGCCAAAGAGAATGAGACAGGCGCCGGCAACGCGATCCACCCAGCGCCGGCCGCGTCGATAGACGGCTGTCAGTCGCGGCAGGGTGAACAGGCAGGCCACCATGGAGTACCAGCCGATCGACACGGCGACCATTGTCGCAATCACGAGAAGGCTCAGCATCGACGACGGGTGAACCGGCATCGTCGTGGCGAAGATGCTGGCGACCGACACCGCCGACCGGGGATTGGCCACCGTGGTCGCCAGGCCCAACCAGAAGGCGGAGATCTTGGACCCGGCTTGACCGACGTAAGCCGCGTCGCCCGCCTTCGCCCGCCGACTCCTCCAGATCAGCATGATTCCCATGAAGACCAGATAAGCGGCGCCCAACAGCTTGAGCGTCAGGTACATCCAGGGCGCCGCCAGAAAGAGCGCCTGGACGCCGAAGCATCCCGCCGCTCCCCAGACGATCGTGCCGATGGCGATACCCGCCACCGCCACGAGGGCATCGCGACGAGACCGCATGATGGAGAGGCGCGTGGTCACCAGGAAGTTCGGTCCTGGAGAGATCGCCGCGAGCGCCCAGAGCATTGCGACCGAAACAAGCGGGCCAAGATTGTGCAAGAGAGTCCCCAAGGGTTGATGGCCGCCGCCAAGCTAGCTGTTCACGATACCTGCGATCGGCGGTTTCCGCGAGGCGTCCGCGCATCGCTCACCCGCGAAAACGCGGCCTGCAGCATTTGATCCATCTTGCATGTTCTCTAAATGTTCTATACACTCATCCAGTGCCGCCTCTCCCGAGATGGCGGAGGACGCGCTGTTGGACATCGTGAATGACTTGTCGAGCGGTGCTCACTGCGAGGGGTGGGCACGCGACGGGCGACAGCAAGACAGCCGCCATACCGCAAAATGCGTCAGGTTATTTTGCGAGTTTCGAGGAAAATCGGAATCCGGGCGGTGCCACGATACCGGCCGCGGGACATCCCGGGCGGCGACGCCGATGGGCATGGGGTCCATCGCTCGAATTCACGAAGGGTCTGTAGGGGCGGGTCTCAGACCCGCCCTGGGTCCGCCGCCCCAACTTCCGAACACCCTCGCACCCATTCCCTTCGATCCGCCGAGGGCGGGTCTGAGACCCGCCCCTACAACAGGCGTTCTCCGCTGGGCATGGGGTTCATCGATCGGAGTCGCAATCGACCGGGCTCCGCTCGTATCGGATCCGTCGATGCGTAGCACAAATCGAGAGCCGCCGGATCGGCGCCCCGAAGGCGATTCTCCCGCTGGACATGGGGTCCATCGCTCAATTTTGAGCAGCTGGCGGATGGAGGCTAGGCGACATCCTCCACCAGGCTCGCCTTGCGCTGGTGGCGGTGGCCCTCCTCCTCCACCGCCGCCGGGTCGCTGTCGAAGCGGAGGCGGTGCTCGCCGGCCAGGGCGACGAAGCGCCGGCCCTTGGCCCGCCCGACCAGGGTCAGGTCGGCGCGCCGGGCCAGCTCGACGCCCCAGGCCGTGAAGCCCGAACGCGAGACCAGGATGGGGATGCGCATCTGCACCGTCTTGATCACCATCTCCGAGGTGAGGCGGCCCGTGGTGTAGAAGATCTTGCCTTCCGGCCCGATGCCCTTGCGGTGCATGTAACCGGCGATCTTGTCGATGGCGTTGTGGCGGCCGACGTCCTCCATGTAGATCAGGGGACGGTCGGCCTCGCAGAGCACGCAGCCATGGATGGCGCCGGCCGCCAGATAGAGGCTCGGCGTCAGGTTGATCTGCCTGGAGAGCGCATAGAGCCAGGAGGTCCTGAGTTCGGCGGCCGGGTCGAGCCGGATGGCGTCGAACTTCTCCATGACGTCGCCGAACACCGTGCCCTGGGCGCAGCCGGAGGTGAGCGTCTTCTTCCGGAGCTTCTTCTCGTAGTCGGTCTTGCGCCTGGTGCGGACGACGACGGTCTCGAGTTCGGCGTCATGGTCGATGCCGGTGATTTCGTCGTCCGGCTGCAGCATGTTCTGGTTCAGGAGATAGCCGACGGCCAGATAGTCCGGGAAGTCGCCGACCGTCATCATGGTGACGATCTCCTGGCCGTTGAGGAACAGTGTCAGCGGCCGCTCGACGACCACCGCCGCCTCGATCGGCTTGCCGTCCTGGTCGATGCCCGGCACCCGGCGGGTGAGCCGGGGATCGTCGGGATCGGGCTGCAGCAGGAACGCGCTCATGACCGGAATATGCGACCCGCCGGGGTCGCGTACAAGCGACCCGGGTCGCTCAGGCCGGCTGGCGGGCGCGGACGGTCTCGCGCCAGAGGATATAGAGGCCGCTGCCGATGATGACGGCGGAGCCGACGATGACCCATTGGTCGGGCTGGTCGCTGAAGAGCAGCAAGCCGAAGATCACGGCCCAGACCATCTGGGTGTAGTGGAACGGCGCCACGATGTTCGAGGGCGCCAGGCGCGATGCCTGGATCAGGCCGAGATGGCCGACGCCCATGAGCAGGCCGAGGCCGGCCATGACGCCGAGATCGACGGCGCTCGGTGGGACATAGACTTTCGGCAGGACCGGCAGGCTGATGGCGAGCACCGCCACCATGAGCGAGAACAACAGGCCGCTCGCCGTCTCGCCCTTGCCGATGCGGCGCACGACGATGAGCGAGAGGGCGAAGAACAGGGTCGAACCCAGCGCCGCGACATGGCCGAGATTGAGCGGCGAGAGGCCCGGCCGCAGCACGATGAGCACGCCGAGAAAGCCGACGACGACGGCCGACCAGCGGCGCCAGCCGACCTGCTCGCCGAGCAGCGGCACCGAGAGCGCCGTCACCAGCATCGGCGCCATGAACAACAGCGCGTAAGCCTCGGCCAGCGACAGCTTGGTGAAGGCGAAGTAGACGAAGACGATGTCGACGGCGAGCAGGATCGCGCGCGCCGCGACGAGCCAGGGATGCCGCGGCCGCAGCGCTGACACGCCGCCCTGCCGGAGGATCAGCCCGGCCACCGGCACCAGCGCGAACAGCGTCGAGATGCCGATGATCTGGAAGATGGAATAACGCGCGCTCAGCCATTTGACGGAGGCGTCGGCACAGGAGAAGACCGAGAAGGTGATCAGCGCGATGACGATGCCACGGGCGATCCGATCGCCGGTCGGGACGTTGGCGGCCGGAATAGCGATGACGGATCTCCCGGAACAGGCGCTTGCGGGGCGGCACCTAATCAGAATGGGCGCCGAGGGTAAAGCGACATCGCCGCAACCGCCCCGCGCGATTCCCTCATGAGCCCATGGGCCCTGGCATCGAGATCGGACCTTCGCTAGGCTTGCCGGCATCGAATTCGAGCATCCGAAGAGGAGCTGACGTCATGTACGAAGTCGGTCAAGAAGAAATCGACGCGATCGCCAAGGTGATCCGCTCGGGCGCACTGTTCCGCTACGGCATCGGCGGCGAGTGCGCGCGGTTCGAAGCGCGCTACGCCAAGTACCTCGGCGCCAGGCACTTCGCGCTCTGCGCCAGCGGCAGCAACGCGCTGGCCGCCGCCATGACCGCCGTCGGCCTCGGCCCGGGCGACGAAGTTCTCATCCCCGCGCACACCTACATGGCGACCGCGACGTCGGTCCTCGCCGTCGGCGCCATTCCGGTGATCGTCGACATCGACGAGAGCCTGACGCTCGATCCGGACGCCTTCGAATCCGCCATCGGACCGCGCACGCGCGCTGTCGTGCCGGTGCATATGTGGGGTGCGGCCTGCGACATGGACGCCATCCTCGCGATCGCCGAGCGGCGCGGCCTGCTCGTCATCGAGGATGCCTGCCAGGGCGTCGGCGGTTCGTACGAGGGGCGCCGCTTCGGGAGCATGGGGCGGGTCGGCGCCTTCAGCTTTAACTACTACAAGAACATGACATCGGGCGAGGGCGGCGGCGTCGTCACCAACGACGACCAGATCGCCGAGCGGGCGCGCTGTGCCATCGATCCCTGCCACTTCTACTGGCAAGGCCGCAACGACGCGACGCAGCCCTTCGCCAGCAACGGCGCCCGCGCGTCCGAACTCATGGGCGCCATGCTCAACGTGCAGCTCGACCGGATCGACGGCATGGTCGCGGCGATGCGGACCGAACGGCGCGCCATCCTCAAGGGCATCGCTCCCTTGGGCAATCTCGGCCTGCAGCCGGCGCCCATGAACAGCCCCGACCATGACTGCGCGGCGCAAGTCATGCTGACCCTGCCGTCGGCGGACGCAGCGAGCCGCTTCGCGCAAGTGTTTCCGAGCGTGGTTGCCGGCAAGACCGGCCGTCACAACTATACCGAGTGGGACCAGGTTCTCATGGGCGCCGGCGCCGCCCACCCGGCGATGAACCCTTTCAACATGCCGGCCAACGCCGCCTGCCGGCGCAGCTACTCGAAGGACATGTGCGCCCGCTCGCTGGCGATCCTCGATCGCACGGTCATGGTCGCCACGCATCCGCAGCACACGCAGCAGGACATCGCCGACACGATCAACAACATCGGCATGGCGGCCCGGGTGGTGCTCGGCGGACTCGCGCCCGACGAAGCCGACCTGCGCAACGTCAAGCCGGTCGACGCGCAGAAGTTCGACCTCAAAGTGCAGGCGCGGAGTTAGCCGTCTGCAGATTACCTGTTCGCAGCGGGTCGCGAAGAGAGCCCGCTGCATGTCACGGTTTTCCCACACTGCCGGCCCAATCTTGGGCTCATTCTGATCGCCGTAGACTTGCAACTGTAAATACGCAACTGCGGCAAGCGGCGCCTCCCATGTCGCCCTCCGGCGACACGGGCTTCACGGGAGGAATGCATGGCACGGGAAGAAATCATGGCACTGAACGACCTGGCGCGGGTGATGTTCGAGACGGCGCCCGATCTCTCGAG
>JBKOWC010000283.1:0-8915 GCA_046724215.1 Pseudomonadota bacterium
ACGGACCACACAGCGGATCGGGCTGCGACTTTAGCGCCCGGCGCCTTGCGAGGCGCCGGGGTTTCGCCGTTCCCCTCGATCCCAGCTGTGGTTCGTCGTCATGTGTAGTCCCGACCGATCTCGTTCCCGACATTCCGTCCCTGCTTCCCGCGCCGGCCGCCGGTCTGTGCGGCTCTCCCTCCTGCGACTTAGCGGCGGCCGTCGAGTCTGATCCGGCCGCTCGACGGCCCTTCGCCGGCCGCCATCGCACATTCGCATAGCCATCGCGTCCCGCCCGGCGGGCGCCCCGCAGGAGGCACCCCATGACCAGCATGCCCATCCACAAGTACCGCGCCTTCCCGCCCATCGACCTGCCCGACCGCCGCTGGCCGACGCGCGTCATCGATCGCGCGCCCATCTGGTGCAGCGTCGATCTGCGCGACGGCAACCAGGCGCTCATCGACCCCATGGGGCCCGAGCGCAAGCGCCGCATGTTCGACCTCCTGGTGAAGCTGGGCTTCAAGGAGATCGAGGTCGGCTTCCCCTCGGCCTCGCAGACCGATTTCGATTTCGTGCGCGAGATCATCGACGAAGGGCGCATCCCCGCCGACGTCACCATCCAGGTGCTGACCCAGGCGCGCGAGGACCTCATCCGCCGCACCTTCGAATCGATCCGCGGCAGCCGGCGCGCCATCGTCCATGTCTACAACTCGACCTCGGCGCTGCAGCGCCGCGTCGTCTTCGGCCTCGACAAGCCGGGCATCACCGCCATCGCGGTCAACGCTGTGAAGCTCATCAAGCAGCTGGTGCCATCAGTGCCGGAGACCGAGGTGGCGCTGGAATACTCGCCCGAGAGCTTCACCGGCACCGAGCTCGACTACGCGGTCGAGATCTGCGAGGCCGTGATGGACGCCTGGCAGCCGACACCGGACCGCAGGATGATCTTCAACCTGCCCTCGACGGTGGAGATGGCGACGCCCAACGTCTTCGCCGACCAGATCGAATGGTTCGGCCGCAAGATCAGGAATCGCGACCGCTTCGTCCTCAGTATCCATCCCCACAACGACCGCGGCACCGGCGTCGCCGCCGCCGAGCTGGCGCTGATGGCCGGCGCCGAGCGCATCGAGGGCACGCTGCTCGGCAACGGCGAGCGCACCGGCAATGTCGACGTCGTCACTCTGGCCCTCAATATGTTCACGCAAGGCATCGATCCCGCCCTCGAGATCCGCGACATCGACGAGATCGTGAAGGCCTTCGAGCACTGCAACCAGCTGCCCGTCGATCCGCGCCACCCCTATGCCGGCGAGCTCGTGTTCACGGCCTTCTCCGGCTCGCACCAGGACGCCATCAAGAAGGGCCTGGCGGCGCAGGCCAAGAGCAACAGCGGCCTCTGGGAAGTCCCCTACCTGCCGATCGATCCGGCCGATCTCGGCCGCACCTACGAGGCGGTGATCCGCATCAACAGCCAGTCCGGCAAGGGCGGCGTCTCCTACATCCTCGAGCAGGGCCACGGGTTGCGCCTGCCGCGCCGCCTCCAGATCGAGTTCGGCCAGGTGATCCAGCGCATTGCCGACGAGACCGGCAAGGAGCTGCAGGCGAGCGACATATGGCAGGCCTTCGGCCGCGAATATCTCGTCGGCAACGGCCGCTTCCGCTTCGTCGGGCACCAGACCCTGCCCGATACGCACACGCCGGGCGGCCGCATCCTCAGCGCCACAATCCAGGATGGAGGCCGCGAGCGCGTCATCGAGGGCAAGGGCACCGGCCCCATCGACGGCTATGTCGACGCCCTCAAGCAGGCCTTCGCCCTCGACATCCGCCTCGTCGACTACAGCGAGCACGCCATCGGCACGGGTGCCGACACCAGTGCCGCGGCATACGTCGAGCTCCGCCTCGACGGCCGGCGCTCCCTCTTCGGCGTCGGCATCGACCCCAACATCGTGACGGCCTCGCTCCAAGCCGTCACCAGCGCCGTCAACCGCGCCCTGCGGGAGGATCGCGCGTAAGTGGCACCTACCCAAAATCCCTCCCCTGCTTGCGGGGGAGGGGTGGGGTATCAAGAAAGAGTCACCGCGGAGACACAGAGGACGAAGAGGCGCCGTTGACTCCGGCCCTAATTTTCAGTCGTCTGCGTCTAACGTGAAACTCCACCTACGAATCACCGCCCCTCGCTCTCATCTCAACCGTCATCGCCGGGCTTGACCCGGCGATCCAGTAGGCGTCGGAGCCGCTTCGGTTTTCGTGCCGTCGACTGGATTGCCGGGTCAAGCCCGGCAATGACGGTCGGGGAAGTAGATCGTTCGTCCGCGATTCCTTTTCCTCCCCGCCCTGCAGATCACCTCCGCGTCTCCGCGTGAATCCCCAGGAATGGATGCCTTGACATCGCCGCCCGTCCATGATAGAACAAAACACGAACAATATTCGACGGGAGCGTCCCATGAGCAAGGAACAACTGCTGGAGCAGGCCGGCATCCAGATCCGCGGCCTGGCCGAAGGAGCCGGCATCCGGCCGATCGCCATGGCCATCGACCTGGCGGAGGTCGGGTCGGAAATGCTGCCCTCGCTCCTCAGCCACGAGCTGGTCGCCGGGCACGCCGCCATGATGCGGCTCATGTCGAAGCTCGACCTCTTCCTCGGCCAGATCACGGCCGACCGGCCGCCGGCGGAGCAGGACCGCGCCTGCCGCCAGGCCGTGCAGCTCAGCACGGCGGCGGCTCGCCTCACCGAGCGCTACCGCCTCGGCTTGATGAGCATCGCCCGCCTCGAAGGCTGGATGGCCACGGCGTCCCGCCGGCGCAAGGCCGCCGCCGATCCAGGCGACCTCGGCGACGACGACCCGTTCGACGACGGTCCCGGCGGCGGTCGCCGCCAGTCGCCCGCCAAGGCCCTCGCCAGGCTGCAGGCGCTCAACCGGTCCATGGCCGCCATGCTGAAGACCGCCCCGCCCAACGGCGCCCAGCCCGCGGCGCCGCAGCTGAATGGGAACGGCACGCACCTGCAGGGCCCGCCCGCCGAAGCCTCAGCGAAGGCGGGCCGACTGAAGCACGGCAATCCCTCCGGCGATCTCCGCGCCGCCCCACGCTGCGGCGCCCGCACCCGCGCCGCCTGCGCCTGCCGGCAACCGGCGATGGCCAACGGCCGCTGCCGCTTCCACGGCGGCAAGAGCACCGGCGCCCGCACCGCCGCCGGCCTCGCCCGCTGCCGCACCGCGAGCCTGCGCCACGGCCACCGCACCGCCGAGATCATCGAGCTCAAGTCGGCCGCCGCTCGCCACGGCCGCGCCCTCCACGCCCTCACCCGCGCCGCGAGGGTGCAATCCGAGCGAGCCACCCCATGTCCGGCGAAGACGGAACCATTTGTAGGGGCGACCGGCCGGTCGCCCGTGGTGCAGCCGCACCAGATCGTGGCTCCTTGGGTAAGACCGTGCCGTCGGGACGCGGGCGACCTGCCGGTCGCCCCTACAACTCGGATCCGAGCGAGCCACCCCATGTCCAGCGACGTCGTCCGGAGCGCTCTGCCCGCCGGCCCCGCTGCGTGCTATGAAATGCCCCGGGTCGACCGCCTGAAGAGGTATCCCGATCGTGACGCCGGACGCCGCTTCCGCCGCCGCGCCGCGGCCTGAATTCCTCGGCCTCGGCGCCTTCTACAAGGGCACGCTGGAGCCCTGGCTGCAGGACCATGAAGGCCGCCGGCGCCGCGCGCGGCAGCTGCGTTGGCTCATCTTCGCCAGCGGCTACTCGCTGCTCGGCGCCTGGTTCTGGTACGAGCTGGCCAACGACGGCGACGGCTTCTGGTTCGGCCTCATCGTCGTTCTCGCCATCGGCGTGCTCGTCGTCGGCAACATCGCCCTCTGGAGCCTGCAGTCCGACGTCAAGAACTTCGTCATGAACGAGCTCGCCGGCTACTTCAAGTTCACCTACGCGCCGAAGCCGGGCTTCGACGGAATCGACCTCTTCCGCGACCTCGAGCTGGTCCCCTATCACACCCGCGCCGGCTTCGAAGACGGCCTCACGGGCGAGATCAAGGGCGTGCCCTTCCACATGGTCGAGGCGCGCCTCACGGAGCGGCGCGGCACCGGCAAGAACGCCAAGACCGTCACGGTATTCCACGGCCTGCTGCTCCGCCTGCCCTGCGACGTCACCGGCCCGCTCGCGGTATGGCGGCGGAAAGACGCGCCGCGGACTTCCAATGACGAATGGCGGGAAGTCCCGCTCGGTGATCCGGCCTTCGACGGAGCCTATGTGGTCCACGCCAGCAACACGGTCGTCGCACACGAGCGGCTCGATGCCGGGGCGCGCCGCCTCTTCGCCGCCCTCGACCGGCGCGACGACGTCGACAACGTCCGCCTCGGCATGACCGAAGGGAATCTCTTGCTCGTCGTCGAGCGCAGCGCCGACAGCTTCGAGGCCGGCAAGATGAACCGCCCCCTCGCCGATCCCGGCCGCATCCAGGCGATGGTCGATCTGTTTTCGATCCCCTTCGACACCGTCGACGGCTTCAAGCTGCAGCCGCCGCCCGCCGCGCCGCCCGCCGATGCGGATGAGGACGAGCGCGCATGAAAGATCGTCGGCCGCGCAGGGGCGAGCGGCGCTCGCCCCTGTCGGTGCAAGATGCCGGCGACGGCGGCTGTGGCGGGATGGGCGAGCGCCGCTCGCCCCTACAAGCGCCTTGTGAACTTGCCCTTGCTAACGCCGCCAATTCGGCTCTTATCGGACGACCATGAACATCCGCGATCTGAGGACCTTCGGCGAAGCCGATGCGGCCCTGGAGGCCGTCACCGCGATCTATGAGGCGAGCCGGCAAGCCATCCGCCATCGCTTCGAGCGCTTCCTCGCCGGCGAGCGCGCCGGCGCCCCGGTCGACGCCTGCTACCCCTATCTCGGCATCACCGTCGGGCTCGAGAACATCCTCATCGAGGAGCGGCCGGCCTTCGGCAGCCTGGCCTATTCCGGCACCTACGGCACGACGCTGACGCGGCCCGACCTCTTCGCCGACTACTATCGCGAGCAGATCGATCTGCTGCTGCGCCATCACAGGGTGCCGGTCGAGGTCGGCGTCAGCCGGCGCCGCATTCCGCTCCCCTTCGTCATCGAGCAGGCGACCGCGGCGCTGACGCAGCGCGACCTGCTGGCGATGGAGGACGTCTTCACCCTGCCCGACCTGGCGGCGACCGACGATGCCATCGCCAACGGCACCTATCAGGCGCCGGCGGGCGCGCCGCTGCCGCTCGCCCTCTTCACCGCCGAGCGCGTCGACTTCGCGCTGCAGCGCATCTTCCACTACACCGGCACCGATCCCGAGCACTTCCAGCGCTTCATGCTGTTCACCAACTATCAGCGCTACGTCGAGGAGTTCGTCTCCCTCGGCCGCCAGCAGGCGCGCGCCGGCGGCGAATATGTCGCCTTCGTCGAGCCCGGCAACGTCACCTGGCCCAACCCGGAGACCGGCGCCGAAGTGACGGGCGAGCCGCCGCGCTACCTGCCGCAGATGCCGGCCTATCACCTGGTGCGGCCGGACAAGCTCGGCATCACCCTCGTCAACATCGGCGTCGGGCCTTCGAACGCCAAGACCATCACCGACCACCTCGCCGTGCTGCGGCCGCATTGCTGGCTGATGATCGGGCACTGCGGCGGCCTGCGGCGCTCGCAGAAGCTCGGCGACTACGCCCTCGCCCACGCCTATGTGCGCGAGGACCACGTGCTCGACGAGGACCTGCCGCCCTGGGTGCCGGTGCCGCCGATCGCCGAGATCCAGGTGGCGCTGCAACAGGCGGCCATGAACATCACCGGTCTGCAAGGGGTGGACCTGAAGACGCGTCTGCGCACGGGCACCGTCGCCTCGACCGACAACCGCAACTGGGAGCTGCGCTACCAGGACCTCTACCGGCGCTTCAGCCAGTCGCGCGCCATCGCCATCGACATGGAGAGCGCGACCATCGCGGCCAACGGCTTCCGCCTGCGCGTGCCCTACGGCACCCTGCTCTGCGTCTCCGACCGGCCGCTCCACGGCGAGATCAAGATGTCGAGCATGGCCAACGCCTTCTACCGCGAGAGCGTGAAGCAGCACCTGCAGATCGGCCTCGAGGCGATCCGCATCCTGCGCGAGGCCGGCACCGACCAGCTGCATTCGCGCAAGCTCCGCAGCTTCGACGAGCCCGGGTTCCGGTGAGCGCGGCCGCCGATATCGCCGACCGCGTCTGTGCGATCCGCCCGGCGCGACCCGAGGAGGCCGACGCGCTGACGGAGCTCGGCCTGCGCGCCAAGGCCGTCTGGGGCTACGATGCCGCCTTTCTCGCGCGCTGCCGCACCGTCATGACCGTCAAGGCCGGCAACATCGCGACGCGGCCGCACTATGTGGCGGAAACAGCGGGGCGCCTGGCGGGCTTCTACGGCCTGGAGCCGGACACGGACGGCATCGGCCTCGGCTACATGTTCGTCGAGCCGGACCTCATCGGGCGGGGCATCGGCCGCGCGCTCTGGCAGCACGCGACCACCACCGCGCGCACCCTCGGCCATCCGGCGCTCCTCGTCGTCAGCGACCCCAACGCCGAGGGGTTCTACCTGAAGATGGGCTGCCGCCGCATCGGCACGCGGCCGTCCGAGCTCGATGGCGCGCGCCGGCTGCCGCTCTTGCGCTTCGCGCTCGCGTAGCGCACCTATCCAGGCATATCCGACAGCATGAGGATTCCCATGGCCGCCCGCAGGACCACGCGCAAGAAGACTGCCGCCCGCAAGAAGACCAGCCCGCGCAAAGCCCCCGACGCGCGGAAGCGCCCTGCCGCGAAGAAGGCAGCGAAGCCGAAGGCCGCCGCGCCGAAGAAGATTACCGCCAAGCCGAAAGCCGCGCCCAAGCGTGGCCGGCCGGCAGCGCGCAAGGCCAAGACGTCCACGAAGGTGGCCGCCGGGAAGCGGCCGGCGCCGCAGCCGAAGCGCGTCGTCAAACAGGCCCCGCCGGCGCCGCAGCGCGCCGCGCCGAAAGCGCAGCGGCCGGCGCCGCGGAGCAACGGGCATGAGCTGCTGGACGATCTGCTTGTCCGCGCGCGCAAGGCCGGCGCCGACGCCGCCGATGCGGTGCTCTTCGAGGGCACCTCGATCTCGCTCGGCCAGCGCCTCGGCAAGCCGGAGAAGCTCGAGCGGGCGGAAGGCCGCGACCTCGGCCTGCGCGTCTTCGTCGGCAAGAAGCAGGCGATCGTCTCCTCGACCGACACCTCGCCGGCGATGCTCGGCGAACTCGTCGAGCGCGGCCTCGCGATGGCGCGCAGCGTGCCCGACGATCCCTATTGCGGCCTCGCGGATCCGGCCGAGATCGCGCGCACGATTCCCGCCATCGACCTCTACGAGGACGCCGAGCCGCCGATGGAGCTGCTGAAGGAGCGCGCCCGCCTGGTCGAGGAGGCGGCACTCGCCGTCAAGGGCGTCACCAACTCCGAGGGCGCCGAGTCGAGCTGGGGCCGCTCGACCGTTGCGATGGCCGCCTCGAACGGCTTCCGCGGCGGCTACAGCACATCCCGCAACAGCGTCGGCGGCGCCGTCCTCGCCGGCGAGGGCACAGGCATGGAGCGCGACTACGACTATGTCTCCGCCGTCTACGGCAGCGACCTCGAGGATCCCGCCGTCGTCGGCCGCCGCGCCGGCGAGCGCGCCGTCAGGCGGCTGAACCCGCGCAAGGCCGCCACGGCCAAGGTGCCCATCGTCTACGACCCGCGCGTCTCGCGCAGCCTGCTGGGGCACCTGGCCGGCGCCATCAACGGCGCTTCGATCGCCCGCGGCACCAGCTTCCTCAAGGACAAGCTCGGGCAGCGCATCTTCGGCAGCGACATCGTCGTCATCGACGACCCGCACCGCCCGCGCGGCCTGAATTCGAAGCCGTTCGACGGCGAAGGCGTCGCCAACGCGAAGCGCGCCATCATCGACAAGGGCGTGCTGACCACCTGGGTGCTCGACCTGCGCTCGGCGCGCCAGCTCGGCCTCAAGACCACGGGCCATGCCGCGCGCGGCACCTCCTCGCCGCCCTCGCCGTCGCTGACCAACCTCTACATGCAGGCCGGCAAGCTGTCGCCGCAGGCGATGATCGCCGGCATCCTGTCGGGGTTCTACGTCACCGAGCTCATGGGGTTCGGCATCAACGGCGTCACCGGCGACTACAGCCGCGGCGCCGCCGGCTTCTGGATCGAGCATGGCGAGCTCGCCTACCCCGTCAGCGAGGTCACGATCGCCGGCAACCTCAAGGACATGTTCCTCAACCTGACGCCGGCCGACGACCTCGAGTTCCGCCACGGTACGGATGCACCGACCATCCGCGTCGACGGCATGACGGTGGCAGGGGTATAAGAAAGGCGAGACAGATGATCGCCGCAAGCATGCAAGTTGCCAAGACCCTTGCGACCAGATCGGCCAAAGTCGCCGTCGCGTCGTTCAACATGACGGCGGCGCTTGTCGTCCTCACGGTGGCGCTTGTCCCGTGGTTTGTGTTTGTCTCTGCGTTTTCGCGGAAGGACGAGAATCCCTACGATGATGCCGCGTTCGTCCGCGCACAATGGCTCGCCCACCCTCACGATCGCGGCTCAATGGCGGAGGACCTGCGCCGTACCCTCCTTGAGCGTCGCCCGACCCGCGAAGAGGTACGCATCCTCTTGGGTCCCGACGACACGCGCACGTTCTATGCCGACCGAATGCCTCCGGGATCCCTCCTCAGCTACGACCTAGGTGTGTGGAGCGGCATTCTTGATCTGGATTCCTTCGATATCTATTTCGATCAGGCCGACCGCGTTTCCAGGATCGAATTCATCCAGCACTGAAACGCGTGGTCTTGGTCCCCAGGAAGTCCTGGGTTCAGGCGTGCTTCCGCTCGTCGCGCAGCAGCTCGCTCCAGGTGCGTGCCGACAGGAGGCCGCGGCGATGGAAATAGATCGTCTGCGCCAGCCAACGGAGCGGCAG
>JBKOWC010000090.1:0-6878 GCA_046724215.1 Pseudomonadota bacterium
GCGTCGCAGGAATCCGCGCTGGTCGAGCTCTCCGATTCCTTCCGCGTGCAGGCTCGGGCGGCTCAGGCCGATGAAGTAGATTGCAACCGAAAGCGCGCCGACTCCGATCAGAAGAAAGATCAACGTCCCGATCGGTGTCCATCGTGCCGGATCGAGCTGGAGATGGTGGTTGAGCGACCGCGGCAGCGTCACGATCGCGGCGGCCAGGCGCGGCACCAGGAGCGCGCCCAGCAGAAGCGGCAGCAGCACCGTCCACAGCAGCACGAGGTTGCGCATGAAGGTGGCGATGCCGGTCCAGGTATCGCCGGAGAGGGCGCCGAGTTTCGGCGTCAGGTAGTTGGCGTATTTGCGCAGATGGCGGACGGCGTCGCTCTCCGGGCGGATCGGCGGTTCGTGGCGGCTGTGCGTCCTGTACGCCGATGCCGCGGCGTCGAAGGCGTTCAGATCGGCCATCACGCCGGCGAGCCCGCGCGGGTGACGGTGGATCCAGCTCGTCAGCCAGCCGCCGACATAGCCGCCGCCCGACACGGTCGAGAGATAGTCGAACCGGTCGAGCAGGCCGAGCTTGCTCAGCCCCTCGATGACGCCGAGGCCGAAGGTCGCGCTGCGGATGCCGCCGCCGGAGAGGCACAGCGCCCATTGCTGCCGTCGGTGCATAAGACGCTGCACCGCGAGCAATGGCGTCTTTCCGGCGGCCAGATCGGCGGCATAGGCCTGATCGGGGTCACCCTGGTTGTGCCGGTATTCCGCGCTCAGGACATCCGCGAGATCGAGAGGTTTCGCTTCCGACTCCGCCGCCAAGAGGTGATCCCCCACGAAGTATTGCGTTTCTCACACTATCGTTAAGGCCGGCCGCCTTCCAGATGACGTGTTGTGATCGGGCTCACAGATCGTCAGGCACAGCGCGAATCTCCGTCGATTAACGCCGGCTTCATGATTAAGCCGCATAGTGGAAGGTAGGGGGCGGCGATCCTGTCGGAGCGGCGCGCCCCGTTGGCGCCGACCGGAAGAGACGGAAAACAGAAAGCCATCATGCGTGTCCTGGCGTTCGCCTCCCAGAAGAGCGGTGCGGGCAAGACGACGCTCGCGGGCCATGTCGCCATCCAGGCGCGCCGGGCCGGCGTCAAGTCGGTGGCACTGGTCGACACTGACCCCGAAGGGAGCCTGGCCGACTGGTGCGCCCTGCGCGAAGGCGAGACGCCGAAATACGCGCGCGCGACGTTGCAGGAGCTTGCGGCCAGGCTCGACAAGCTGCGCCAGGACGGCACCGAGCTCGTGATCATCGACACGCCGCCGACGCTGCACGGCCCGATCGATCCCTCGATCGCCGCCGCCGACCTCGTTGCCATCCCGACGCGACCCTGCAATCACGACCTCCAGGCGGCCGGCGCTACGGTCGAGCTGGTCGAGGGCCACGGCAAGCCCTTCGTCTTCGTCGTCAACGGGACGGCGTCGGACGCCGAGCTCACGCCCGAAGTGGTGCTGGCGCTCGCCCAGCATGGCACCGTCGCCACGGTAACCATCCCGCGTCACATCGCCTTCGTCGAGAGCATGATCGACGGCCGCACCGTCATGGAGCTGCCGGCCGGCGAGGCGTCGCCGGCGCCGGACGTGGCGGCCCTCTGGGACTATCTGGCCAAGCGCCTGCCGAAGGACGACGCCGCCACGGCGGCGCCGCGCCCGATGGCGACAGCCCCGGCGCCCGAGACGGCCGCAAGCGTCCCCGCCGCCGATCCCAAATCGGCCGCCGATTCCAAGCCGCCCAATCCGGAGGCGCTGCGCCGCTATCCGCGATTCAACTATGAGCGGCCGGCGAAGCTCAAGGTCGCCGACGGCGAGGTCGACTGCATCGTGCACGACATTTCGGCCGGCGGCTCGCTCATCCGCGTCGGGCGCGATATCAAGGTGGGCGAGACCGTGACCCTCGTGCTCGACGGCATCGGCCGTCTGCCCGCCGAGGTCCGGCATCGCGAGGAGGATCGCGCCGGCCTGCGCTTCATCCTCGACCCCAAGCAACAGCTCGGCCTGGTGAAGAACCTCTCGGCCCTCGTCGCCAAGAAGCCGTGATTCCCCGCGAAAGCGGCGGATCAAGTGACGCGACGCGACCCTGGATGGGCGTCAAAACGTCGACGACTTCCTTTAGGAAAATTAACCAAGACTATAAAGGAAAACGCGATTTTTACGATAACGAGCCTCCAGGTAAGAGTTCATTAGGGATTGCCACCGTATAACGATTTCAATGGCGTGGTGCCTCGCCACAGGCTTCGGCGATGGCCGGTCCGGGTCGAAGACGAGGCGAATCGGGGTCGCCGCGCCGCACGATGGAGACGGAATAAATGCAAGTTGTGGCGTTTGCCTCTCAGAAGGGCGGCTCCGGCAAGACGACGCTGGCCGGGCATATGGCGGTGCAGGCCGAGCGTGCCGGCGATGGTCCGGTCGCCCTCGTCGACACCGATCCGCAGGGCAGCCTGGCCGATTGGTGGAACGAGCGCGAGGCGGAGACGCCGCTCTTTGCGCACACGTCGATCGCGCGCCTCGGAGACGACCTCGAGCGCATGCGCGGCATGGGCATCAAGCTTGTCGTCATCGATACGCCGCCGGCCATCACCGCCACCATCGCCGAAGTCATTCGCCTCTGCGATCTCGTTGTCGTTCCGACGCGTCCGAGTCCGCACGACCTGCGCGCCGTCGGCGTGACGGTCGAGCTGGTCGAGCGCCTGGGCAAGCCGCTGGTGTTCGTGGTTAACGCCGCGACGCCGCGCGCACGGATCACCTCCGAGGCCGTCATCGCGCTGTCTCAGCATGGTACCCTGGCGCCCTCGATCCTCCACAACCGCACCGATTTCGCCGCCAGCATGATCGACGGCCGCACGGTGATGGAAGTCGAGGAGGGGGGCCGGTCCGCAGTCGAGTGCGAGCAGCTGTGGCAGTATCTGCGCGGCCGCCTGAAGAACCTCTCGCGCCCGGTCGCCGCGCCTCCGGCGCAGGCCGTGGCCGCCGGCGGCGGCGCCGTCTATCCCGCCGCCCAGGAAAGCCTTGGTGCGAAGTAGCCCGATGAAGGCCGCGTCTCTCACCGCCAGGCTGCTATCGCCGAAGGGCCGCGCCATGCCTGCGGCCCTGATCGACCAGATCGTCGGCGAGCCACGGCCCGCCCGCGGCGACACCCGCGACCCCGAGCTGCCGCGCCGTGAACCCGAGCTGTCGCGTGCCGCTGACGAGCCGCCGCGGCGCGAGCTGCTGGAGAGCCGGCCGCAACTTGCCGCCGGGCCGGTCGTCGTGCTGCCGCTGCCGGCATCCGTCATCGACGAGGCGCGGCACGTGGTCGACCACGCGCATCGCAAGAAGTTGTCGCTTCGCCTCGAGCCGATGCGCCATTTCCGGCTCAAGCTCGTTTCCTATCACCTCGGCCTCACGGCGCAGGAACTGATGACCCGCGCGCTCGATCAATACATCGATCACGTGGCCCCGGAGCTCGCCCAGACGACGCCCCTGGCGGTCACGGCCACGCGGGAGTCCGAGCATTCCGCTGCAGAGGAGCGTGCCGGCGAAACACCGGCGCCTGGGTTTCACCTACCGCCCGATGCCAAGTGACGATTCACATCCAACGCGCCAGACTCCGATGAACCTCGAAGACAAGATCAACGCTCCGATCCCGACGACCGTCGATCCGCTCGAGTCGCTGGCCAACGGCGACAAGCGCCGCAAGGGCGACAACGCCGGGACGCTCGCCATAACGCGCAAGGGCAAGAAGTCCGATGCGGGCAAGCCCTCCGGCCGCAAGGGGCCGAAGAAGGCGCTCGTGTTCGACGGTCCGGCCGACAACAGCCTCGGCCTGGCGAACCTCGTGAACATCAAGAGCGATACCGCCATGGCGCGCGTGCTGGCGGCGCCGGCCAACGACGCGCCGGCACCGGTCATCGTCGCGCCGGCGGAATCGCTGCCCGCCTCGGACCTCGTGCCGACCGTGGCCGCGCCGGCGGCCGAAGCCGTCGCGGCGCCAGCAGCCGAACCCGTCGAGGCCGTCGTGCCGCCGACGATGGCGGCATCTATGGCCGAAGAGTCCGTGCCGCCGACCGAGGAGGCCGCTGCGCCGTCGCTTGGCGAGGCGAAGTCGTCGGTCTTCATGGTGGCGACGCTCCAGATCAACGAGCCGGCCGCGCCCGCGCCGGCGGCTGAGGCCCCGGCCGATGAGGCGGCTGCCGTTATGGCCGCGCCCGCGGCGGTCGAGGAGATTGAAACGCCGGCGGCCGAATTCGCCGTCGAGGCGCCCGTCGCAATCGTCGAGCCGGTCGCGGAAATGCCTTCTCCTGCTGAGGTGGCGCCGGAACCAGTGGTCGCTCTGCAACCGGTGCTCACGCCCGAGCCTGCGCCGACGCCAGTCGCTGCACCGATCTCCGAACCCGCGCCTGTCGCCGTCGCGCCGGAGCCCGAACCCGCGCCGTCAGTCACCGCGGTCGTGAAGCAGCCTCGCCGCTTGGCGATCCCGGCGGCCGAACCCGTGAGCCCGGCGACGGTCGAAGCGCCGAAACAGGTCGCGGTCGCCGAGGTGAAGCCGGCGCCCGCCGAAGACGTCATCAACCAGGCTCCCGCCCCGAGCGCATCGACAACGCTATCCCGCTCGGAAGCTATCGCTCGCGCCGCCCGCGCCAAGGCGCTCAGCGGTGCCGGCGCCAGGGCGCCCTCGCCCGAAGTACTGCTGCAGGCGGCGCGCGCCGAGGCCGAACAGCGCCGCGCCGCCGAGCAGGCGAAACAGCCGACCGATCTCTACGGCTACTGGACCCGCGCGAAGAACGGCCGCCGCTTTCCGGCGCGCGGCGACTTCGATGCCGAGCAGGTCGCCGAAAACTGGCCGAACAGCATGCTGCTCACCTGCGGCGCGTCGGTCGGCAACGGCAATGTCAACATCACGCAGGTGCTTCGCCTCGGCGCCGGCCGCCGCAGCCGTCCGAGCGAGGAACTCAACTTCACCTCGATGATCACCGAATGGATGCTCACCATCGGCGGCGAGGCGGCGCGCGCCGGCCTGCCGGTGCAGGACTCCGAGACGTTCCGCACGCCGGAGGGCACCCACGCCTATAAGATCGTCGCCCTGCCGCTCGGCGATCAGCAGACCCGCGTCGATCACGTCCTCTGCCATCTGACGCGGTCGTAGCCGCGGCGAATCTCTTTCGCGACTATGCCGCGCGGACATCCGCGCCGCACGGTCTTTTGATTCACGTGATCGGCGGCCGCTTGTCCTTCCACGGCCGCGCCGCCTCCAGCTGTGCCGCGACGCGGAACAGCAGCGCCTCGTTGCCGAAATCGGCGCCGAGCTGGATCCCGACCGGCAGGCCGTCCGCCGTCCAGTGCAGTGGCAGCGATGCGGCCGGGCCGCCAGAGACGTTGAACTGCGGCGTGAACGGGATGAGCCGGAACAGGCGTTCGTTGTAGGCGTCCAGGTCGTTGCCCATCATGTCCGTCGAGCCCAGCGGCAGCGGCGGCTCGGCCACCGTCGGCGACAGCAGCAGGTCGTGATCGCGGAAGAAGGCGCCGAAGCGGCGGCCGACCCCGTGCACGATGACGATGGCCCGCGCATAGTCGCGTGCCGTCATCTTGCGCGCTTGTTCCGCCCACAGCTCCGTGATGCGCTCGACGTCGCCCTGCCGCTGCTCGCGCTTCAGCGCCTCGAGCCGGAAGTCGAGCGCGTTGCGGAGATTGGCGGCCATGATCACACCCATGGCCCAGCGCAGCGCCGCGAAATCGAAGTCAGGCGCCGCTTCGTCGACATGGTGGCCGAGGTCGGCGCACAGCTTGGCGGCCGCCTCGACTCCGTTGATGCATTCGGGATGCACGGGGATGTCGCCCACGGCCTTCTTCATGACGGCGATGCGGAGCTTGCCGGGCTCGTCGCCGACCTCCAGCAGGAACGGGCGGCTGGGCGGCGGCGCCCAGTAGGGATCGCCGGCGGCCGGGCCGCTCGAGGCGTCGAGGAAGGCAGCGCTGTCGCGCACCGTGCGCGTGATCGCATGGCCACAGGCAAGGCCGCTCCAGCCTTCGCCGACGTCGGGGCCGGCCGGATTGCGGGCGCGGTTGGGCTTGAGGCCGAAGACGCCGCAGTTGGCGGCGGGAATGCGGATCGAGCCGCCGCCGTCGGTGCCGTGGGCGGCCGGCACCATGCCGGCGGCGACCGCCGCCGCCGCGCCGCCGCTCGAGCCGCCGGCACTGCGGCCGAGGTTCCAGGGATTGCGCGTCGGTCCGTTGACGACCGGCTCGGTCGCGGCATTGAGGCCGAACTCCGGCGTGTTGGTGCGCCCGAGGATCACGAGCCCCGCGGCCTTGTAGCGCTCGACCAGCGTGAAGTCGTGGTCGGCGACGAAGGCGTCATAGATGCGGCTGCCGTTGCCGACGCGCGCACCCTTCTGCCAGGTGTAGAGGTCCTTCAGCAGGTAGGGGACGCCGCGCAGCGGCCCGTTGGGTAGCCCGGCCGCGATGACGGCGCGCGCATCGTCATACTGCTTCTGCACGACGGCATTGATCTTGGGGTTGGTCGCCTCGATGCGTTCGATCGCGGCTTCCAGAACCTCCTCGGGCTTGACCTGTTTCTGCGCGATCAGCTCGGCGAGGCCGAGCGCATCATAGTTCCCGTATTCCTTGAATACCGCCATGGCCCGAGGTTCTCCCGTGTCGCTGTTTGGGTCGCGCGCGGGAGCATACCGAATGCGCCGCGGCGGTCCACCGCGGCCGTTCGTTTGTTTGTAGGGGCGACCGGCAGGTCGCCCGTCCATCAACCACGCCGGGTGGCGGCGACCTGCCGGTCGCCCCTACTGCAGCTGCCCCGCCTCGTTCGTCAGGCACCAGTAGAGCGTCGTCTTGCCCGCTGCCGTCACGCGCGTCAGCGT
>JBKOWC010000046.1:0-5414 GCA_046724215.1 Pseudomonadota bacterium
CTGCTGGCCGGCACCAAGCTCATTGCAGAGGCTTGGGATGCCGCAGGGCTTTATCAGGTGGGCAGCTTCGTCGGCGATACATGGCAAGAGTGGAATGACCGGTTCCGCGACGACGTACGGCGCTTCGTGAGAGCTGACAACGGCTCGGTACAGCGCGTGGCGGCCCGTATCCTCGGCAGCCCGGACATTTATGGGCACGAAGAGCGCGCGGCCGAGCAAAGCGTAAATTTCATTGCTTGCCATGACGGCTTCACGCTGAATGACCTGGTTTCCTACAACCACAAGCACAACGAGGCCAATGGCGAGAACAACCGCGACGGCTCGAACGACAACCTGAGCTGGAACTGTGGCGTGGAAGGGCCGACGGACGATCCCGCGGTCGAGGCGCTGCGTAACCGCCAGGTCAAGAACTTCCTCGTCCTGCAGCTGCTCGCGATCGGCACACCGATGCTGCTGATGGGCGACGAGGTGCGTCGAACACAGAGGGGCAACAACAACGCCTATTGCCAGGATTCCGAGATAAGCTGGTTCGACTGGAGCTTGCTGGAGCGACACGGCGACATCCACCGGTTCGTGAAAGTGCTAAACGGCTTTCGTCAGCGCCGCGATGTCGTGACGGAGGACCGCGCGCACAGCCTCAATAGTCTGCTTCGCCGCGCGCGGCTGGAATGGCACGGCGTGGAACTCGGACGTCCGGACTGGAGCGAGAGCTCGCACGCCCTGGCCGTCACGCTGCGAAGTCTGCGCGTCCGCTTTTTGCTGCACGCGATGTTCAACGCGTACTGGGAGCCGCTGACGTTCGAGTTGCCACCCCTTCCTGCAGAAGGTCGAGAGGCATGGCGTCGTTGCATCGACACGGCGCTGCAGACACCCGACGACATCTGCCCCTGGCCGGATGCGTCGATTGTAAGCCAGGCCAGGTACGAAGTGCAGCCACGCTCGGTGGTTCTACTCGCGTTGGCGCTTGGCGAGACCGATGGGTAGCGCGTCCGACTGAAGCAAGATCCCTGAAATGCGCCGGCCGAGCGGTGAACTGGCATCTCCCGCGGCGCCCGGCTTCCCGGCCAGGGGAGAGATCCTTTCCAGCTCCGCGGTCTTCTGTGTCACCGACCTCTCCCGTTACGGCACCGCGCAGGGCTTGGCGTCCCAGATCCCGGCCGCATATTCGGCGATGGTGCGGTCGCTGGAGAACTTCCCGGAGCTCGCCACGTTCGCGATCACCTTTCTTGTCCAGCTCTCGGGCTCGCCGTAAAGCTCGAGCAACCGCCGGTCCGCCTCGAGATAGGCGGCAAGATCCGCCAGATGCCTGTAGTGGTCGCCGTGGGTGAGCAGCGCCTCGCGCAACGGCTCTACGATAGCCGGCTCGTAGCGGCTGAAATGGCCCGAGAAGATCAGGTCCAGCGCCGCCCTTGTCTCCGGCTGGTTGTCGTAGTGCCACTGCGGGCTGTACCGGCCGCGGCTCGCCGCCACCTCCTCGGCCGTAAGCCCGAACAGGAAGAAGTTGTCCTCGCCGGCGGCCTCGGCCATCTCGATCGTGGCGCCGTCGCGGGTACCGATCGTCAAGGCGCCGTTCATCATTAACTTCATGTTGCTCGTTCCGCTGGCCTCGTAACCTGCCGTCGAGATCTGGTTGGATACGTCGGCGGCGGGAATCAGGCGCTCGGCCAGGGACACGGAGTATTCCGGAAGGAACACGACCTTGAGCCGGCCGCGGACCCCAGTGTCGTTGTCGATGGTGCCCGCGAGGTTGTTGAGAAACTTGATGATGACCTTGGCCAGGTGATAGGCCGGGGCCGCCTTGCCCGCAAAGAAGAATGTGCGCGGCGTCATCTCCTGATCGGGAGACTGTCGAAGGCGGTTGTAGAGCACCACGATGCGCAGCGCATTCAACAGCTGCCGTTTGTACTCGTGGATCCGCTTGATCTGGCAGTCGAAGATCGACTCCGGATCGACGGTGCCGCCGGACGTCGAGCCGAGCCATTGCGCAAACTGGAGCTTGGCGTGGCGCTTGGCGTGACGAACGGCATCGCGAAAGCCTGCGTCAGCGGCGAACGGCTTGAGCTTCGCCAGCTCTGCCAGGTCCTTGATCCATCCCTCGCCGATGGCCTCGGTGATGCTGCGAGCGAGCTCCGGATTGGCGAGCAGCAGCCAGCGCCGCGGCGTCACCCCGTTGGTCTTGTTGTTGAAGCGCTCGGGGTACATCTCGGCGAGATCCTTGACCGTCACCCGGCGCAGCAGGTCGGAGTGAATGGCCGCGACTCCATTGATGCTATGGGAGCCGACGATGGCGAGATTCGCCATCCGGATCTTGCGTTCGCCAACCTCCTCGACGAGGCTCATGCGCTCGACGCGGCCCGCGTCGCCCGGGAAGCGGCGCCGCACCTCGTCGAGGAGGCGGCGGTTGATCTCGAAGATGATCTCCAGATGGCGCGGCAGCAGCATCTGGAACCACGCCAGGGGCCATTTCTCCAGCGCCTCGGGCAGGAGCGTGTGGTTGGTATAGGCGAGCGTTTGTCGAGTGAGGTCCCAGGCCTGGTCCCAGCCGAGCTGCGCGTCGTCCAGCAGGATGCGCATCAGCTCCGCGACGGCGAGGCTGGGATGGGTGTCGTTGAGCTGGATGGCCACCTTGGCCGGCAGCGTGCTCCAGTCGGCGTTGCTGCGGTGGAAGCGCCGAACAAGGTCCGACAGCGAGCAGGCGACGAGGAAATACTCCTGAATGAAGCGCAGCGCCTGTCCCATGCTCGTGGAGTCGTCGGGATAGAGCACCCGAGTCAGTGATTCGGCCGTGAGCCGCTCGGCCAGTGCGCTCACGAACTCCCCGTGGCTGAACATCTGGAAGTCGAAGACATCGTGAGCACCGGCGGACCAGAGCCGCAGCGTGTTGATGGTCTTGCCGCCATAACCCACCACGGGACGGTCGTAGGGGAAGCCGTACAGGCTGGACGGTCGATCCTTGACCACGGTCAGGGTTCCGCCGCGCACCTCGAACGAACAGCCAAGCCTGATTTCCACTCTTTCATGCGGCCGGGCGACCTCCCAGGGATCGGGGCGCCTCAGCCAGTTGTCCGGCTGCTCGACTTGCCAGCCGTCGCGGATGGCCTGTTTGAAGATGCCGTACTCATAGCGGAGACCGTAGCCCATGGCCGGGAGCTGCATGGTCGCCATCGAGTCGAGGAAGCAGGCTGCGAGGCGGCCGAGGCCGCCGTTCCCCAGGCCGGCGTCAGGCTCGCGCTCGAGAACCGCGAGCCAGTCGAGGCCCTCATGATGGGCAAATTGCCTCGCAGCCGGATCAAGGAGAAGATTCATGATGTTGTTGGCCAGCGAGCGCCCGATGAGAAACTCCATGGAGAGATAGTAGATGCGCTTGGGGTTTACGCGCTCGTAGGTTTGGTCCGTCCGCAACCACCGCTGGGAGAGAATGTCCCTGACCGAACGGGCGACGGCTTCGTAGCGCTCGCGAGGACCCACCGTCGCGGCAGCGGCAACGTTGTCGAACATCAGGTGCCGCTCGTAGAGGGCATCGCCCGTGCCGGCGAGCTGCACGGGGCCGCATTCGTACTGCTCAATGAGCTTGTCGATCTCCGCCACGCTTGGTGTGTCGGGACCCGTCGCCGTCTTGTCGTTGCTCATGGCATCGTCCTCCCCGCCTCACGGGCGACTCCAGACGTTGTCGGCCTCCGTCGAACGGAGACCTTGCGGATGAACCAGCCGCGGCGGTGCGGATCATTGGCGCGCGCGTACGGCGAGCGCAGGAAAAGTACAGGGACGAGATGGAGGCGGCGTTACGGTATCATTACCGGGATGGAGGATTCCAGGGAAGACGGACATTCTATGCCACACGCAGTGGCATTTGCTTTCAGACGGCGAACTCTGTGGTGAGTTTCTTCGGTGCTGCCGCATTCTGCAGCTTCACATAGTCGGGTAGGCCATCCTTGTATGGCGGATAGGCTTCGCCAACGATAAGCGGCCCCAAATAGCGGCGTGCCGCCTCGGTGACGCCGAAGCCGTCAGCGCTGATGAACTCGGTGGGCAAGAGCTTCTCCTGGTTGGCGACCTCGGAAAGCGGCGCCTCGACGATGTCCCAGCGATAGGGCGCATCGCTGAGCCGGCGTATCGCCGGCATCACCGCGTTCCTTCCAGCGATTGCGAATTCCACCGCCGCGCGACCAACTGCGTAGGCCTGTTCGACATCGGTTTTGGAGGCAATGTGCCGTGCCGACCGCTGGAGGTAGTCGGGAACGGCCCAATGGCCCTTGCAGCCAAGCCTGGCGGTTATCAGGTTCGTGATGACCGGCGCGACCCCTCCGAGCTGTGCATGGCCGAAAGCGTCCTCTCGGCTCGATGCCGAGAGGAACTCACCATCCGGCCGCTTGACTCCTTCCGACACGGCGACGACGCAGTGGCCGTACCGCCCCAACGCCTCCTCGACCTTGGCGAGGAACCGTCCCTCGCTGAACGCGACCTCGGGCAACAGCAAGACGTGTGGAGCATCGCCCTGTTGTCCAAAGGCGAGTGCGCAAGCGGCGGTCGCCCAGCCGGCATGCCGGCCCATCACTTCCATAACGAACACCTTGGTGGAGGTACGGCTCATTGCCGCCAGATCGAACGCGGCCTCGCGAAGCGAGGTGGCAAGGTATTTCGCCATTGAGCCGAAGCCCGGGGAACAGTCTGTGATCGGAAGGTCATTGTCGACGGTTTTGGGAATGCCAATGCCCACGATCGGATAGTCCAGCTCAGCCCCGATCTGGCTGACCTTGTAGGCAGTGTCTTGCGAGTCGCCGCCACCGTTATAGAAAAAGAAGCCGATGTCATGGGCACGAAACACTTCGATCAAGCGTTGGGACTGCGCACCTTGCTCGTGCGCAGACTTGAGCTTGTAGCGACAGGATCCGAACGCGGCACCGGGGGTATGTTTGAGCGCGGCGATCGCGGCCTCGGACTCAAGGCTGGTATCGATCAGATCCTCGGTCAGGGCGCCGATGATACCGTTGCGTCCTGCGTAAACCTTGCCAATCTCACCCGAATGCTGGCGCGCAGTTTCCAGCACGCCACAGGCCGAGGCGTTGATCACCGCGCTGACACCGCCAGACTGCGCGTAGAACGCGTTATTGCGGGCCATGACAACTCCCTGAAGTATGATAGCCCTCAAGCCTCCCCGGGTGAATATCGAAGAGATCGCGCAAGGGCGGTAGCGGATGGGGCTGTGCTACACCGAGGCCTATACGAGCTTCGGCGTCAAATGCATCGTGGCGCCCCAAGTGCCCAACAACGCAGGCTCGCTCGCCACCGTGCGCACGACGGCGCCGGAAGGCTGCGTCTTGAACGCCAGGCATCCCGCGCCGGTGGCGGCCCGCTCGGTGATCGGGCACCTGCTGCCCGACGTCGTGTTCGGCTGCCTCATCCAGGCGTTGCCC
>JBKOWC010000361.1:0-8489 GCA_046724215.1 Pseudomonadota bacterium
GTGCATAGACGTGGCGGCCGAGGATATTGCGGGCCAAGTCGCCCTTGCCCGGCGCGAGAAGATCGACTTCGTGGTCGTCGGCCCGGAAGTGCCGCTGGCGGCGGGCCTCGCCGACCGTCTGAGCGAAGCCGGCATAAAAGCGTTCGGCCCGTCGCAGCAGGCCGCGCAGCTCGAAAGCTCGAAGGGCTTCACCAAGGAGCTTTGCAAGCGCCACAACATCCCCACCGGCGCCTACGAACGCTTCACCGATGCCGACCAGGCGATTGCCTACATCAAGGCGCAGGGCGCGCCGATCGTGGTCAAGGCGGACGGGCTTGCGGCCGGCAAGGGCGTCGTGGTGGCCGAGACCGTCGAGCAGGCGACCGAGGCGGCGCGCGACATGCTGTCGGGCAACCGCTTCGGCGCCGCCGGCGCGTCCGTCGTGATCGAGGAATTTTTGGTCGGCGAGGAGGCGAGCTTCTTCGCGCTGTGCGACGGCGAGCACGCGCTGCCGCTGGTCGGCGCGCAGGATCACAAGCGCGCCTTCGACGGCGACAAGGGCCCCAATACCGGCGGCATGGGCGCCTATTCGCCGGCGCCGGTGTTCGACGACGCTATGCAGAAACGCACCATGGACGAGATCATCCTGCCCACGGTGCGCGCCATGGCCGAGGCCGGCACGCCGTTCAAGGGCGTGCTCTATGCCGGCCTGATGATCACCGACCATGGCCCGAAAATCTTCGAGTACAACTGCCGGTTCGGCGATCCCGAGTGCCAGGTGCTGATGATGCGGCTGAAATCCGACATTCTGCCGGCGCTGATCGCCTCGGCCGACGGCGGGCTCAAGCATTTCGACCTGCGCTGGTCGGCCGACACGGCGCTCACCGTGGTGATGGCGGCCAAGGGCTATCCCGATGCCTATCAAAAGGGCAGCGAGATTCGCGGCCTCGACGCGGCGCGCAAGGTCGAAGGCGTGGAGATTTTTCACGCCGGCACGAAAGCCGATGGCTCACGCGTCCTGGCCAATGGCGGGCGGGTGCTGAACGTGAGCGCCGTGGCGCCGACCGTCGAGGAGGCGCGGGCGCGGGCCTATCGTGCCGTCGACCTGATCGACTGGCCGGAGGGCTTTTGCCGGCGCGATATCGCATGGCGGGCAGTCGGCCGGCGGCCGTGACACGCCGCCATCGCCGGGGCTAGGGTCGATCCATGCTCGATTCCGCCGACCAATCCCAGCGCCTGCTGGCGCAACTGCGCTTTCCCTGCGGCGACGTGCCCGAACCTGGCACCATCAAGAACGTCGCGCCCGGCATCTACTGGCTGCGCATGCCGCTGCCCTTCCAGCTCAACCACATCAACCTGTGGCTGGTCGAGGAAAAGACCGGCTGGACCATCGTCGACACTGGCATCAACACGCAGGCCACGCGCGAGCTGTGGGAGAAGATCTTCGCCGAAAAGCTTCTGGGCAAGCCGGTGACGCGGGTGATCGCCACCCACCTGCATCCCGATCATGTCGGGCTGGCAGGCTGGCTGTGCGAGCGCTGGGACGCGCCGCTCTGGATGACGCTGGGCGAATACATGAGCGCCATCGCCGCGCGCAACGACTTCATCGAGAACGAGGACCTGCGCACCGCCCATCTCAAGCGCAATGGCGTGCCGGCCGATCGCATCCAGCTGTTCCACCGCCACAAGGGCGGCTACGCCAAGGGCGTGGTGCCGCTGCCGCCGTCCTTCGAGCGCCTGATCCACGCTCATCCGATTACGCTGGGCGGCCATCGCTGGGACGTCATCGTCGGCCGCGGCCACGCGCCCGAGCATGCCTCGCTGTGGTGCCCCGAGCTCAGCGTGCTGATCGCGGGCGATCAGGTGCTGCCCAAGATCAGCACCAATGTCGGCGTATGGCCCAACGAGCCCAGGTCCGACTCGCTCACCTGGTTCCTCGACGGCTTCTCGCGCTTCCGTCGCCTGCCGGCCAACGCGCTGGTGCTGCCTTCGCACGGCTTCCCGTTCATCGGCCTGCACACCAGGCTCGACCAGCTCGTGGCCCACCATGACGCGCGACTGAACGACATGACCACCGCCATCGCCCAACGCGGCGCCGAGGGCGCGACCGGCTGGGACATGGTGCCGGTGTTGTTCCCGCGCCATCTCGACAATAACCAGATCGTGTTCGCCTTCGGCGAGACCTTGGCACATCTCCATTGCCTGGAAACTCGCGCGCGCGTGAAGCGGGTCGTCGAAGGCGGCGTGCACCGCTTCGTCGCCCTGGTCGATGCCAACGCCCAGCCGCCGCTCGACGATTCGGACGCCGACGTGATGGATGTCGGCACGGCCTAGCGTGCTACGTCCGCTGCCAGCGATAGCGAACGTCGGGCGTCTTTTCCTCGTTGTCCGCGCCATCGGTGAAGCGGATCGCGCGAAAGCCGCGCGCTTCGTAGAAGCGGCGCGCCCGTGTGTTGGCCTGAAAGCACCAAAGCTCGAGGGCGGCGATGCCGGAGGCCTTGGCGACGTCGACCAGCAGCGAGCCCGCCCCCGCCCCGATGCTCGCCGGATGCGTGTAAAGCAGGTGAATTTCCTGCCCGGCGCGCGCCAGAAACGACACGATACCGTCATCGCCTTCCGCGACGGTCACGTCGCAGGTCTTCAGGATGACGCTCTCGATGAAGCGGCGACGCTCCTCGTCCGTGCGCAGCGTCGGCAGAAACGTGAGCAGCCGGAAGGACGACGAAAACACCGCGGCGATGCCATCGGCATCCTCGATCGTCGCCGGGCGGCATCGGAAGCGGACTGCCATCGCCCGATACTGGCCTAAAGTCCCAATGCGCGTCGACCTTTTCGACTTCGATCTTCCCCAAGACCTCATCGCCCAACGCCCTGCCCGTCCGCGCGATTCGGCGCGGCTGCTCGATGTCGCCGGCGATGGTCTGCGCGATCGCTCGGTCCGCGACCTGCCTGGCCTGCTGCGTCGAGGCGACTTGCTCGTCTTCAACGACACCAAGGTCATCCCGGCGCGGCTGATCGGCGTGCGCCTCGCCGACTCCGGCCGCCGGGATGCAGCGGTCGGAGCCCTGCTGATCCGCGACCTCGGCCGAGGCCGCTGGCTTGCCTTCGCCCGTCCCGCCAAGCGCCTGCGGCCGGGTGACGGTCTCTCCTTCGCCGGGCGGCTCGACGCCAAGGTCGAGACCAAGAACGAGGACGGCTCGATCGTGCTTGCCTTCGAGACCACCGGTCCTGCCTTCCTCGCTGCGCTCGAAACAGGCGGCGCCGTGCCGCTGCCGCCCTACATCCGCGGCGGCATCGCCGATGCGCGCGATCGCGCCGATTACCAGACGCTGTTTGCCCGCTACGACGGCTCGGTAGCCGCGCCCACCGCCGGCCTGCATTTCACGCCGGCGCTGATGGCCTCGCTCGCCGCTGCCGGCATCGCCACGGCCGGCGTGACCCTGCATGTCGGCGCCGGGACCTTCCAGCCGGTCCGGGTCCACGACACCGACGCGCACATCATGCACGCCGAATGGGGCGAGGTGCCGCAAGCCACCGCCCATGCGGTCGAGGCGACGCGCGCCGCCGGCGGACGCATCGTGTCGGTCGGCACGACCTCGTTGCGCCTCCTGGAGACCGTGGCGAGGATCCACGGCGGCGCGCTGAAGCCATGGAGCGGCCAGACCGACATTTTCATCGTGCCGGGCTTTCGCTTCCGCGCCGTCGACCTGTTGCTCACCAACTTCCACCTGCCGCGCTCTACGCTCTTCAGGCTGGTGGCGGCCTTCGCCGGGCTGGAGCGCATGAAGGCCGCCTATGCGCACGCCGTGAGCGAGCGATATCGCTTCTATTCCTACGGCGATTGTTGTTTGTTGCGGCGATGAGCCTTTCCTTCGAGCTTTTGGGCCGCGATGGCGCCGCCCGCCGCGGCCGGATCAAGACCGCGCACGGCACGGTCGAGACGCCCGCCTTCATGCCGCTCGCCACCGCCGGCACCGTCAAGGCGATGCTGCCGCAGTCGGTGGCCGAGACCGGCGCGGAGATCGTGCTCGGCAATACCTTTCACCTGATGCTGCGGCCGGGGGCGGAAAGAGTGGCGGCGCTGGGCGGGCTGCACGGATTCATGAACTGGCCCGGCCCGATCCTGACCGATTCCGGCGGCTTCCAGGTGATGTCGCTCAAGGAGCTGCGCAAGCTCGATGCCGACGGCGTCACCTTCCGCTCGCCGATCGACGGCTCCGAGCATCGGCTGACGCCCGAACGTTCGATCGAGATCCAGAAGCTTTTGGACGCCGACATCACCATGTCGTTCGACGAATGCACGAGCTGGCCGATCGAAGAGGATGCCGCCGCCTTCTCCATGCGGCTGTCGATGAAGTGGGCGGCGCGCGGCAAGCGGGCGTTCAGCGAACGGCCAGGCTACGGCCTGTTCGGCATCGTGCAGGGCGGCATCTTCCCGGCTTTGCGCGCCGAGAGCGCCAAGGCGCTCACCAACATCGACTTCGACGGTTATGCTGTGGGCGGGCTGGCCGTCGGCGAGGGCCAGGAGGCGATGTTCGCCACGCTCGACGTCACCCTGCCGCTGCTGCCGGCCGAGCGGCCGCGCTATCTGATGGGCGTCGGCCGGCCCGCCGACATCGTCGGCGCCGTAAAACGCGGCATCGACATGTTCGACTGCGTCCTGCCGACGCGCGGCGGCCGCACGGCGCAGGCCTTCACGAGCCGCGGCGAGCTCAACCTGCGCAATGCGCGGCACCGCGACGATCTCCGGCCGATCGACGAGCATTGCGCCTGCCCGGCCTGCCGACACCACAGCCGGGCCTACCTGCACCATCTCATCCGCGCCGAAGAGATTCTCGCGTCGATGCTGCTGACGTGGCACAATTTGCAATATTACCAGGACATCATGCGCGGACTGCGGAGCGCCATAGAAGCCGGCACACTCGGCCACTGGATCGCCGCATTCGAGGCAGAACAAAGTCGCGGAGACATTCCGCCATTTTGTGACGGAGTTTGACGACATGCCCAACGAGGCTTTGATCGTGGTCGACATGCAAAACGACTTCTGCGAGGGCGGCGCCCTGGCCGTCGCGGGGGCCACTGCGATCGTGCCGATGGTCAATCGCCTGATCGCCCGCCACGACCACGTCGTGCTGACCCAGGACTGGCATCCGCCGGGCCATGCCTCGTTCGCCAGCGCCTGGTCGGGCGGCGAACTCTTCAGCACCGTGCAATTCCCCTACGGGCCGCAGACCCTGTGGCCGGACCACTGCGTGCAAGGCACGCCGGGGGCCGCCTTCCATCCCGAGCTCGACACCGACAAGGCGGAGGTCGTCATCCGCAAGGGCTTCCACACCGGCATCGATTCCTACTCGGCGTTCCGCGAGAACGACCGCATGACCCGCACCGGCCTCGACGGCTACCTGAAGGCGCGCGGCTTCACCAGGCTGGTGTTTTGCGGGCTGGCGCTCGACTACTGCATCGCCTGGTCGTCAATCGACGCCCGCCAGGCGGGCTTCGACGTCGCCGTGGTGCAGGAAGCGACTGCCGCGATCGACCTCGAAGGCAGCAAGAAGCGCATGCTGACCGAGATGCGCCAGGCCGGCATCAAGCTCAACGCGACAGCGTAACCCATCTCCCCCCGTATGACGGGGGAGGAGAAGGCTCAGACCCGTTCCAGCGCCAGCGCAATGCCCTGGCCGACGCCGATGCACATGGTGCAAAGCGCGCGCTTGCCGCCGGTGGCCTCGAGCTGGTTGAGCGCCGTGATCATCAGCCGGCCGCCCGAGGCGCCCAGCGGATGGCCGAGCGCGATGGCGCCGCCATTGGGATTGACGTTCTCGGCATCGTCGGCAAGGCCGAGCTGGCGCAACACGGCGAGCGCCTGGGCGGCGAAGGCCTCGTTGAGCTCGATCGTGTCGAAGTCGCGCAACGTCATGCCGAGCTTGGCCAAAAGCTTCTGCGTGGCCGGCACCGGGCCGATACCCATGACCCGAGGCGGCACGCCGGCCGACACGGTGCCGAGTATGCGCGCGCGCGGCACGAGCCCGTTGGCCTTGGCCGCCGCCTCCGAGGAGATGATCATGGCGCAGGCGCCGTCATTGATGCCGGCGGCGTTGCCCGCCGTCACCGAGCCGCCGTCGCGGAATGCCGCCGGCAACTTGGCCAGGATCTCCATCGTGGTGTCGCCGCGCGGGTGCTCGTCCGCCTCGACGACGGTCTCGGTCTTGCCCTTCTTGACGCAGACCTTGACAATCTCCTTGGCGAAGAAGCCGCGATCCTGGGCGGTCTTGCAGCGGCGCTGGCTGCGGTAGGCGAAGGCGTCCTGGTCGGTGCGGCTGATCTGATGCTCGCCGGCGACGTTCTCGGCGGTCTGGCCCATGGTGTCGACGCCGTAGGCCGCCTTCATGCGCGGATTGATGAAGCGCCAGCCCAGCACCGTGTCCTCGAGCTTCATCGAGCGGTCGAACGGCCCCTCGGGCTTGCCCATGACGTAGGGCGAGCGGGTCATGCCCTCGACACCGCCCGCGATCATCATGTCGGCTTCGCCGAGCTTCACGGCACGCGCAGCGTGACCGGCCGCCTCCAGACCCGAGCCGCACAGCCGGTTCACCGTGGTGCCCGCCACTTCGACCGGCAGGCCGGCCAGAAGGCCCGCCATGCGCGCGACATTGCGGTTGTCCTCGCCCGCCTGGTTGACGCAGCCATAGACCACATCGTCGACCGCCCCCCAATCGACTCCGGCATTGCGCTGCATCAGCGCCTTGATGGGATGGGCGGCGAGATCGTCGACGCGCATGGCGGCGAGCCCGCCATTGTAGCGGCCGACCGGCGTCCGGATGGCGTCACAGATGAAGGCTTCGGTCATCTTGGGTTACTCCCGACACTTGGCGTCTGCCCGGTTACCATCGGACCGGCACGCTGGCCAATGCCCTACGGACAGAGGGGCCATGCGCCGCCCAGGTCGCGCGGCCCGGTATCGCGTAGTCAGGCGATCAGCAGCCCGGCGCCCGCCGCAGCAAGCGCCAGACTCCAGATCAGGTCAAGGTTGATCCAGGCGCGCCGCAGCATCGCGAGCCCGAGCCATTCGTAGACGGTGACGGCAATCGCGGCGGTGACCGCCAGCATCGCCAGCGTATGCAGGCCGACGCCGAGGAGCGCCGGCACGAACGGATCGACGGTGCCCGCTGCGACGCCGGCGGGAAAGCAGAGCGGCATCAGCACGGGCCAAAGCATGAGACCGGCGCCATGCCCGGTGGCCATCAGAAACGACCACAGGCCGAGGCCCGCCAGGCCGGTCTGCAGGCCGACGCGCACGCGATGGCGCGATCCGTAGCGCCAGTGATAGAGCGCCCAGCCGATCAGGATCAGCCCCGCGGCGACCGTCACGCCGCGGCCCTCGACAATGACGCCCAGCGCGACGATCGCTGCGGCGACCGCGGCAACCGACAGCGCATGGCCCGCAGCGATCGGCAGCAGCGCGAGCCAGACGACGCGGCGGTCGTTGCGATGCAGGCCCAGCGCCACGGCGAACAGCCAGCCCATGCCGGGATTGAGACCATGAAAAGCCCCCAGCCCCGCCATTGCAACCCAGGGCCAGACATCGCTCATGGCCGCGCGCCCCGTCGCCGCGCGGACGCCTCACGGATAGCAGAAGGAATCGGAGGAACAGTCGCCGCCTTCGAGCCGAACCTGGTGCGGCCGATGCGACTTCGGCCATTTGACGAAGAATTTCGGATCGAAAGCGATACCGCCCGATGGCTGAGCGTCGAGCTTCACCATCCATCCCTCGATGCCGTCCGGGTAGAATTGCGGATCGACCGCGCCGTACAGCGAGTTGGTGAAGTAGATGCGCCGGCCGTCGCGGCTGATCTCGACCATCTGCGGGCCGCCGTTCAGAGCGCCGGACCCCGAGGGGTGGCCGGCCCGGGCAACGATGCCGCCAATGCGCACCTTGCCGGTCAATTTCGGATTGAACGGGTCGGACACGTCATATTGCTGCAAATCACCGGTGCCCCAGCAGGCGACGTAGAGGAACCGGTCGTCCATCGACAGATCGATGTCGGTGACCAGCGGCGGGCAGGCCTTGAAACCTTTTAGCACCGGCGGCAACTGGTCCTCGTTCGCCGGTTCGGCCGGGATTTCGATCACCTTCTTGACCGCCCACTTGTCGCCGTCGCGGTACCAGGTCCAGATCGACGACGACAGGTTCTCCAGGCTTATGACGCAGTTGACGAATCCGTAGGCCTTGGTCGGGTCGTGCGCCGGGCGCAGCTCGAAAACGAGCTGGTACTTGTCGCCGAAGTCGATGGTCTGCACGTGCTTGCGCTTGTGCAGGTCCCAGAAATGCAGCCGTCGCCCGTACTTGGCGCCCAGCAGGATCTCGGGGACCAGGCCGTTCTCGAAGGTGTCCGGCGTGCCCCACTCGCTGGTCACCAGCGTGTCGTGTCCAAGATGCCACCAGGCGTCATAGGCAAGATGCTGTGGTCCGCGGTCCATCTCCCACTGGCCGCGTACCTCGAACGTCTCAT
>JBKOWC010000152.1:0-7808 GCA_046724215.1 Pseudomonadota bacterium
ACGATGCCGCGCACGGTCAACCTCATCACCGGACCGTCGCGCAGCGCCGACATCGAGCAGACCCTGCAGATGGGCGCCCACGGGCCGCGCCGCCTGCACATCATCCTCGTCGATGGCGAAGCGACCTCCTAGCGCCGAGGAGACCCAGCTCTGGCGCCAGGCCATGCGCGATGCCAGGCCGCTGCGGCGGCGCAAAGCGGAAGCGAAGCCCGTGCCCACCCCGCTGCCATCGGCAACGACCGAACCGTCTCCGGCGAAGCCCAAGGCGTCGCGGCCGCCGCTCCCGCCGCCGGTTCCACCGCAGAAGCCTTCGGAGCTGTCGCTCGACCGCATCGTCGGCGTCGACAAGCGGCTCGCCGAGCGGCTGAAGCGCGGCCAGCTCGAGATCGAAGGCATGCTCGACCTGCACGGCCTGACGCAGGAGGAGGCGCACCGCCAGCTCGACGGCTTTCTCGCCGCCGCCGCCCATGCCGGCCGCCGCTGCGTCCTCGTCATCACCGGCAAGGGCGTCTGGCGCGAAGCCGCCGGGATCTTGCGCGAAAGCGTGCCGCGCTGGCTCAACGAGGCGCCGAACCGCTCGCGCGTGCTGGCCATAGCCCAGGCGCAGCCGCGCCACGGCGGCACGGGCGCGCTCTATGTGCTGTTGAAGCGGCGGCGCGCGGGATGACAGGATGGAATTCCAAAAGGAGGACAGCCCATGCGCACGCTCGAAGGCTCCTGCCACTGCGGCGCCGTCGGCTTCACGGTGCAGTCGCACACGCCGCAGCCCTACATGCACTGCTACTGCTCGATCTGCCGCAAGACCGCCGGGGGCGGCGGCTACGCCATCAACATCATGGGCGACGCCAAGACGCTGAAGGTGCGCGGGCGCCAGCATCTCGCCGCCTACCGCGCCAAGATCGAGGACGACGGCAAGCGCATCCACAGCCCGGCTCGCCGCCACTTCTGCAAGCGCTGCGGCAGCGCGCTTTTCATCTCCGATCCGCGCTGGCCCAACTGGGTCTACCCGCATGCCTCCGCCATCGACACGCCGCTGCCGAAGCCCAAGGAGATCGCCCACATCATGCTCGATTCGAAGGCCCCCTGGGTCGAGATCCCCGGCGGCCAGCGTCACGTCAAGTTCGCCGAATACCCCGACCAGTCCATCGAAGACTGGCACAAGACGCGCGGGGTGTTCGAGAAGTGAGGCGCTATCCTCATTCCCCCTCCCCTTGCGGGAGGGGGATCAAGGGGGAGGGGTTTCGCGCGGCAGCGCGACAAGAGTCGATTGCACCACCACCCTGCGTCCTTCGACAGGCTCAGGATGAGGACGAGCCTTAATGGCAAAAAGAATCCACCTCATCCTGAGCCTGCCGAAGGACACACGCCGCTTGTCCAAGCCTCGGGGGAATGGACAGGCATGACCCCCTTCGGCCGCCGCCTGCGCGAGCTGCGGGCCGCCCGCCGCCTCCGCCTCAAGGACATGGCTGCCGCGCTCGGCGTCTCCTCGGCCTACCTGTCGGCGCTCGAGCACGGCAACCGCGGCCGCCCCTCCTCCGGCTTCGTGCAGCAGATCTCCGCCTACTTCAACCTCGCCTGGGACGACGTCGACGACCTCAAGCGCCTGGCCGAGCTCTCGCATCCCCGCATCGTCGTCGACACCGCCGGCCTCTCCCCCAAGGCCACGGAACTCGCCAACCGCCTCGCCGAAACCATCGCCGACCTCGACGACGCCACCATCGACCGCCTCCTGCGCGAGATCCAGACCACGCAGGAGTGACTCTGACCCCTTGTAGGGGCTGGCCTAAGATCTGTCTACGAGGCGCATGCCGCGTGCCACGACACTGACCCGATTCACATCCGGCCGACTCCTGTCGATCCTGCATTGATTCCCCCGCGGAAGCGGGGGTCCAGGGCAAGTGACGGTGTGTGGCGGCCCTCGACCCCCGTTTTCGCGGAGGAATCACAAAGGAAGAACGTCCCTCGGTGATCTTCTCCGTGTCTCTGCGCCTCTGTGGTTCAGGGCCACGGCGTCACTCTAGCCCCATAACTCGCTACCGCACCTCGATCACCACCTTCCCGAACGGACCGCGGTCGAGGTGGGCGAAGGCCTGCGGCACCTGGTCGAAGGGATAGACAGCATCGATCACCGGCTTGAGCTTCGTCGCCTCGATGGCCGCGTTCATGGCCTCGAACGCCCGGCGGTGGCCGACGACGATGCCGCGCAGCACCACCTGCTTCAGCATCAGCGGCAGGATCGGGAAGCTCGACTCGAGCCCGGCCAGGATGCCGATCTGCGAGATGCGCCCGGCGGGAGCGGCCGCGCGCACGGAGCGCGCCAGGTTCTCGCCGCCGACCAGCTCCAGGATGTGGTCGGCGCCGCGGCCGCCGGTGAGCTCCAGCATGGCCTTGTCCCACTCCGGCTGGCGCCGCGTGTCGATGCCGGCGACGGCGCCCAGCGCCTTGGCGCGCGCGAGCTTGCCGGGATCGCGCGACGTCACGATGGCGCGCGCGCCGGCCGCCGTGGCAAACTGCAGGCCGAAGAGCGAGACGCCGCCGGTGCCCTGCACCAGCACGATGTCGCCGGGCTTCAGGGTTGCCGTCTCGAACAGCGCGAACCACGCCGTCAGCGCCGCGATCGGCAGGGTCGCGGCCTCGGCATTGCTAAGGCTCGCCGGCGCGGGCAGGGCCGATTCCTCATGCAGCAGGATGTAGTCCGACAGCACGCCCGGCAGCGGCCCGCCGAGGGTGCCGCCATAGACCGTGCCGTCAGCCGTGCGATCGCCGTCCGCGCGCTTCGCCGGCGGCACCGGGCCGTCGATCCAGTCGGTGATGAAGTGCGTCACCACGCGGTCGCCGGGGCGGAAGCGCGTGACGTCGCTCCCGATCGCCGCCACCTCGCCCACGGCATCGGAGGCCGGCGAATATGGCAGCTTCAGGTCGGGCAGCAGGATGCCCTCGGCATTCAGCTTGTCGCGATAGTTGAGCGACACCGCGGCGACCCGCACCAGGATCTCCTGCGCGCCCGGCCGCGGCACCGGCCGCCGAACGGCGGCGAGGTTGGCAAGGCCGAAACGGCTCACCTCCCAGGAGGTCATGCTGTCGGCGGCAACGAGGGTGTCGGGTGACATGGGCGGCTCCCCCAGCTTGAGGTTGGCGACCGCCTATAATTGTTGTCGCTTGCGCTTCGCCGAAAGCGACTTATCTTCCCATTATTGTGTATCCGATATCGTCAATCTCGTGATCCCGGCTGCCTGCCTCCAAGGCCTCGTCGCCTTCGTCCAGACGGTGGAGGCCGGCAGCTTCACGCTTGCCGCCCAGCGCATGGGCCTCTCCAAATCGGCGGTCGCCAAAGCTGTGGCCCGGATGGAGCAGCGCCTCGGCGTCAAGCTCATCAACCGCACGACCCGCAGCCTCAGCCTGACGGCCGAGGGCGAGAGCTTCCACGAGAGCTGCCTCAAGGCGCTCGGCGAGCTCGATGCCGCCCAGGCGCTGCTCGCGGCGCGCCGCATCCGTCCCTCGGGCAGGCTGCGCGTCGATCTGCCACTCTCCTTCGGCCGGCGCATCGTGGCGCCGATCCTGCTCGAGCTGGGCGAGCGCCATCCCGAGCTGACGCTCGAGATCTCCTTCAACGACCGCCGCGTCGACCTGGTCGAGGAAGGCATCGACCTGACGATCCGCATGGGCGACCTCGGCGACAGCGCCGGGCTGATCGCGCGCCGCCTCTTCCGCCAGCGCTCGGCCATCTGCGCGGCGCCGGCCTACCTCGCCCGGCACGGCCGTCCGGCGACAGTCGACGATCTGGGAAAACATGCCTGCATCCGCTTCGGGCGCGAGGGTCGCATCGCTCCCTGGCGCCTGGCCGCAGCCGACGGCACGCGCACGCTAATCCCGCCCGGCCGTCTGCTCCTGGGTCACGGCGAAGCAGTGCTGGACGCCGCCCTTGCCGGCCAGGGCCTCGCCTATCTGCCGACCTGGCTCGTGGGCGCCGCATTGGCCCGCGGCGAACTGGAGATGGTGCTGTCGGACACCACCATCGACGACATCCCCGCCCACGCCCTCTGGCCCAAGACCCGCGACCTCGCCCCCAAGATCCGCGTCGTCATCGACGAACTCCTCCGCCGCTTCCAACCCGTCCCGCCGTGGGACATCGCATGCGGCGCTTGCGCGGAGCACCAGCCCGTAGCGCCGCTCGCGTCTCATCATTCCCCCTGATCGTCATTGCCGGCCTTGAGCCGGCAATCCAGTCGGTGCGTGCGACAACCGTGGCGCATGCGGCATTCCCCGGATCGCCGGGACGAGCCGGTCGAGCCTGGCGATGACTGCTTGGACGGGATGAGCTGGGGAATGTTGCGCGACCATTACGGTCGACAGGCCGGCGCCATGCGCGGAACCTGTGCCGGCGGCGGCATGTTGCGATCAGAGACTTGTGGAATCCCGCGATGTTCTGAGGAGGAATGCCATGTATCTCGCTCGCTTTTCCTACGATGTCCTGCCGATCAACCGTCAGCGCGCGATCGAGCTGATCCGCCGCGAACTCGAGGCAGCGCGCGAGCGGAGTCTCGGCGCCCGTCTGCTTGTCCCCCTGACACGCGGCAACGGTGGTGCCGCACTCCAGTTCGAGGTCGAGCTCGCCAGCCTCGATCAGCTCGACCAGTTCCGCAATCGTGGCGTCGGCAAGAACGAGGAGGCGACAGGCAACTGGATGCACGCCTTCAGCGAGATCCTCACGGCGCCGCCCACGATCGAAGTGCTCCGCATCGAAGCGGCCTGATAATCAGGGCCAGAGTCGTCAGGTATCGTCGACAAGACTCCGTAGGGGCGACCGGCAGGTCGCCCGTTTCCTCCCGCCACCCGCGCCCGAAAGCGGGCAACCGGCAGGTCGCGTCGATCCGCGCGGTCGGGCCGGCCGCCGCCTGAACCCGATTTGTAGGCTTTACGCAAACCGAGGCGGCTTGCCTTTTTCGCCGTTAGAACATATAATGAACACGGAAAACCAATGGAGGCTCCATGTCCACCATCCCCGCGCCCCGGTCGTTCATCCAGGAGCTGGTCGCCGGCCACGTCCTGGCCATGCAGTGCGGCGGCCGCGCCAATGCCTTCCTCGATCGGGCTGCCGCCGGCCCGTCCGGCCGCGATGCCCGCTCCGACCACGAGGCCGTCCGCATGGGCGCCCTCTTCTCGCGTCTGGTGGAAAACGTCGGCCGCGGGCTCGCCCTTACCCGGGCCGGTCGCGTACCTCCTGTAGGGGCCGATCCCAGATCGGCCCGGGCCGAACTTAGTTCGTCCCCTACAATCTCGATGCCGAAACTCCACGCCGCGCCCGGCGCATCCCGCGGCCGCCTGAAGAACGGCAACCCCTCCGGCGACTATCTCCGCGCCCCCCGCTGCGGCGCCTGCACGCGGGCTGGCTGCCCCTGTCGCCAGCCCGCCATGAAGAACGGCCGCTGCCGTCTGCACGGCGGCCTCAGCACCGGCCCGCGCACCGCCGAAGGCCGCCGTCGCTCCCAGACCGCACGTCTCACCCACGCCTACCGCAGCGCCGAACTCATCGGCCTCCGCACCCGCGCCGTCCACGCGGCCCGCCGCCTGTGCGCCCTCAATGCCGTTGCCCGCTCCGCTGGGCATGGGGTCGATCGCTCGGATTCAAAATCCGTAGGGGCGTGCGGCGCACGCCCTCTTTCCCGCCCCCTCTCCGCTGGGCATGGGGTCGATTGCCCGATCGCAGTGAACCGCGGAGACGCCGAGGCGCAGAGGGCCCGTAGAGGCGGGGTATTCGAACCGCTCCCCGCGCGCGCCGCGCGCAACCAAATCTCCTCTGCGTCTCTGCGCCTCTGCGGTTGAATCCTCCGCTGGGCATGGGGTCGATCGCCCGGAATCGATTCGGTGCGTCGCGGCAGTCCGATAGAGTGGCCGAAATGCCGGGACGGCTACAGGATGAACTTGCTGAGGTCGGCGTTCTTGGCGAGCGGCGCCACCTTCTCGCGGACGTAGGCGGCATCGATGACGATGGTGGCGCCGGCGCGGTCGGTGGCGGTGAAGCTGATGTCCTCGAGCAGGCGCTCCATCACGGTGTGCAGCCGGCGCGCGCCGATGTTCTCGACCGAGGCGTTGATCTCGGCGGCGAGGTCGGCGAGCGCGTCGACGGCGTCGTCGGCAAACTCCAGCATCACCTCTTCGGTCTTCAGCAGGGCGCGGTACTGCTTGATGAGGCTCGCCTCGGGCTCGGTCAGGATGCGCTTGAGGTCGTCGCGCGAGAGCGCATTGAGCTCGACGCGGATCGGCAGGCGGCCCTGCAGCTCCGGCAGCAGGTCGGCAGGCTTCGCCATGTGGAAGGCGCCGGAGGCGATGAAGAGGATGTGGTCGGTCTTCACGCTGCCATGCTTGGTGTTGACCGTCGTTCCCTCGATGAGGGGCAGGAGGTCGCGCTGCACGCCCTCGCGGCTGACGTCGGCGCCGAGGCGGTGCTCGCTGCGGCCGCAGATCTTGTCGATCTCGTCGAGGAAGACGATGCCGTTCTGCTCGACTGCTTCCAGCGCCGTGCTGCGCACCTGCTCTTGATCGAGCAGCTTGTCGCTCTCCTCGGCGATCAGCACCTTGTAGGAATCGGCGACGTTCATGCGCCGCGGTTTGGTGCGGCCGCCGAGCGCCTGGCCCAGGATCTCGTTCAGGTTGATCATGCCCATGCTGGCGCCGGGCATGCCCGGGATCTCGAAGGTCGGCAGCTGGCCGGCGCCGGAGTCCTTGACCTGCAGCTCGATCTCGCGCTCGTTGAGCTCGCCGGCGCGCAGCATGCGGCGAAACTTGGCGCGGGTGTCGGCGGCGGCGTTCTCGCCGACGAGGGCGTCCAGCACGCGCTCCTCGGCCAGCACCTCGGCCTTGGCCTCGACCTGCCGCCTGAGCTTCTCGCGCGTCATGTGGAGCGAGATCTCGACGAGGTCGCGCACGATCTGCTCGACGTCGCGGCCGACATAGCCGACCTCGGTGAACTTCGTCGCCTCGACCTTGATGAACGGCGCCTGCGCCAGCTTGGCGAGCCGGCGCGCGATCTCGGTCTTGCCGACGCCCGTGGGGCCGATCATCAGGATGTTCTTCGGCAGCACCTCCTCGCGCAGATCCTCCGGCAGCTGCTGGCGGCGCCAGCGGTTCCTGAGCGCAATGGCCACCGCGCGCTTGGCGTCATGCTGTCCGACGATGAAGCGGTCGAGTTCGGAGACGATCTCGCGCGGGCTGAAGCTCGCGCCAGGGGTCTCCCCGGCGGGCGGCCCGATGTGGATTTGCGACGGCGCGATCTTCGGTTCGGCGGTCATAGGCGTTCGACGATGATGTTCCGGTTCGTGTAGATGCAGATGTCGGCGGCGATTCCCATAGCCTTGGTGACGATGTCCTCGGCCGAAAGCCCGTCGACGCCGATGAGGGCGCGCGCGGCGGCGAGCGCGAAGGACCCGCCGGAGCCGATGCCGATGAGGCCGTCCTCCGGCTCGAGCACGTCGCCGGTGCCGGTCAACACCAGGCTCACCTGCTTGTCGGCCACCGCCATCATCGCCTCGAGCCGCCGCAGGTAGCGATCGGTGCGCCAGTCCTTCGCCAGCTCGACGCAGGCGCGGGCCAGCTGTCCCGGATGCTGCTCGAGCTTGCCCTCGAGCCGCTCGAAGAGCGTCAGCGCATCGGCGGTGGCGCCGGCGAATCCGGCGATGACCTCGCCCTTCGACAGGCGGCGCACCTTCTTGGCGTTGGCCTTGAGCACGGTCTGGCCCAGCGTCACCTGGCCGTCGCCGGCGACGACGACACGCCCGTTCTTGCGGACGGAAAGAATGGTGGTGCCGTGC
>JBKOWC010000008.1:0-13303 GCA_046724215.1 Pseudomonadota bacterium
TGAAGATGGTCGAGGTCGGTCCGCGCGACGGCCTGCAGAACGAGGCGAAGGCGGTGCCGGCGGCCGCCAAGATCGCGCTCATCGAGCGGCTGGCCGACGCGGGCCTGCCGGTGGTCGAGGCCGGCGCCTTCGTCTCGCCGAAATGGGTGCCGCAGATGGCGGATACGGCCGCGGTCATGGCGGGCCTCGCGCGCAAACCCGGCGTCAGCTATCCCGTGCTGGTGCCAAACATGCAGGGCTACGCGGCCGCGCGCGCGGCCAAGGCCGGCGAGATCGCGGTGTTCGGCGCCGCCTCCGAGACCTTCTCGCGCAAGAACATCAACTGCTCGATCGACGAGAGCCTGGACCGGTTCGCGCCGGTCTGTGCCGCCGCGCAGAAGGACGGTGTCCGCGTACGCGGTTATGTCTCGTGCGTGCTCGGTTGTCCCTATGAAGGCGAGATTGCGCCGACGGCCGTTGCCCACGTTGCCGCGCGGCTGCTGGATCTCGGCTGCTACGAGATCTCGCTCGGCGACACCATCGGCGTCGGCACGCCGGGCAAGGCGACGGCGATGATCGAGACGGTCGCCGCGCAGGTGCCGCGGGAGCGCCTCGCGGTGCATTTTCATGACACCTATGGTCAGGCGCTTGCGAACATCCTGGCGGCGCTCGAATCCGGCATTGCGGTCGTCGACAGTTCGGTGGCTGGGCTCGGCGGCTGCCCCTATGCCGCGGGGGCGTCCGGGAACGTCGCCAGCGAGGACGTGCTGTACATGCTGAACGGGCTCGGCATCGAGACCGGCGTCGATCTGGAGAAGCTGGCCGAGGCGGGCCGTTTCATCTGCATCGCGCTTGGCCGCCAGCCCGCGTCGAAGGTGGCGCTGGCGCTGGAGGGCAAGCGCAGACGCCGGGAAGCGGCGACCGAATGACGCTGCATCTGATCAAGCTGTGCGTTGGCTGCGACAGCGTCGACGATCTGCGTGAATGGCAGGCGGCGAAACTGGCCGAGAAGCGCAAGGCGGGCAGGAAGCCCGAACTCTTTCATTCGACCCGCATGATGCCGAAGCGCCGCGACGCGGTGCTCGACGGTGGTTCGCTCTACTGGGTGATCAAGGGCTATGTGCGCGTGCGCCAGCGCATTCTGGATCTGCGGCCGCGCACCGACAAGGACGGCTTGCCCTGCTGCGCCATCGTCTACGAGCCCCGGCTGGTGCCGACGAGCCTGTTGGCGCACCGTCCGTTCCAGGGCTGGCGCTATCTCGATCCGGCGGCAGCGCCGCCGGACGTCGGCTCCCGCGGCTTCCGGGAGGCCATGGCCGGCTGGGATCAGGAGCCGCCGCCCGAACTGTTGCAGGCGTTGAAGGAACTCGGGCTGGTCTGAGGCGGGCTCGACCTCCTCTCTGATCCACCTGCACTGGACCGCATCGCGGCACTCTGGTCGCGGGCACGATCCAACTTGTTGCTGCCGTCTTCGCCGCAGTGCACAAAAATCGCGCAGGAAAGCAACATTCTTTCAGGAGCCGGCTCGTCAAAAATATGCAGCAAGTGAAAACAGTTATGGCTCGCTGTTAGTACTTCTCGCGATTGGCATGGCGCTTGCTTTGTTGTCGTTGCAACGCAACATCGTGCGCAGCCTGTGGACGTCAACGCCAAGAAACCCATCGGCATCCCGAGCCAATCCCGACAGACAGGAGCGTCGTCATGTTCAAAGTGCTCATCCTCGTTTGTTCCATCCACCTGTCGCCGCCGGACTGCGAGGCGAACACCGCCACGGAGGTCATCAGCGGCCCGACTGCGTCAAACGAGTCGGTATGCGGTCTCTACGGCCAAGCCTATATTGCCGGGACGGCCATCGGCACCGGGCTTCGCAACGACGAATACGTGAAGGTCAAATGCACGCGCTCGACAATCGGCAAGACGGTCGGCTGAGTCGGAGCATCGCCGGGCCTTTGCGACGGGGTAGTGGGGAGGTCGCCTGATATGCGGGCACTGCATCTGTGCCTCGCGGCTCTCGTGCTGCTAGTGACGGCGGGCCCGGCCAGCGCAGGAACCGACGGCACAGCGGCGAATGCAACCGCCGGAGCGCTGACGACGCTCGCCCAGACCGACTCGGCGACGACCGCGCCGGCGGCGAGCCGGCCGCTCGGCTGCTGCTTCGGCGGGGCCACGTCCGACGCCTGCACGCAGACCTCGCCGAACCGCACGGGCTGCGAGTTCGTCATGGCCTACAACTGCGGCAAGGCCGGCTACAGCTGCGATGACGAGAAGGGTATCTGCCGCTGCAACGCCGCGGGACAGGCGCAATCCAGTCCGTGACGCCGCGTCCGGCTAGGCCGGGACCGGCGATGCGTCGGCGATGAGCTTCTCCCGCTTCAGCTCGGCCCAGAAGTCCTTCGGAATCGGGGCCTCGAGCGTCGCGATATTGCGCTTCACCTCGGCCGCGGTCTTGGCGCCGGGGATCACGGAGCAGACGGCGGGATGGGCGAGGGGGAATTGCAGGGCGGCGCTGGCGAGCGTCACCTTGTGGCGCTGGCTCACCGCCTCGAGTTTGCGCACGCGCTCGAGGATATCGGGCCTGGCCGGCGCGTAGTTGTACATGGCGCCGGGCACCGCGCCGGTCGCGAGGATGCCGGTGTTGTAGGGCCCGCCGAGGAAGATGCCGATCCCGCGCTTCTGGCAAAGCGGCAGGAAGGTCTGCAGCGACTCCTGCTCGAGGAGCGAGTAGCGGCCGGCCAGGAGGAAGCAGTCGAGGTCGCTCGCCTCCGCCAGCGTTTGGCACGTGTCCCACTCATTGAGCCCCGCGCCGATGGCGCCGACCGCGCCGGACTCGCGCAGCTTCACCATCGCCTTGTAGCCGCCCTTCAACACTTCCTTCATGCGGCGGTCGGAGGCCTCCTGCGAGCCGTGGGTCCAGCGGTCGACGTCGTGGATCAGCAGCACGTCGATGCGATGGGTGCCCAGGCGCTGCAGACTGTCGTCGACCGAGCGCATCACACCGTCATACGAATAGTCGAACACTGGCTCGAACGGCAGCACGGCCGCGAAGACGCCGCCGTCGATGCCTCTGGCGCCCGGATCCTTCGGTTTCAGCAGTCGGCCGATCTTGGTGGAAAGCACGATGTCGTCGCGCTTGTAGCCCCGCATCGCCTCGCCGACCCGATGCTCGCTCCAGCCATGGCCGTAGAACGGCGCCGTATCGACGAAGCGCACGCCGGCGTCGAACGCAGTCTTCACGGTGTCATGTGCATCGGCATCGCTGACCGGCGCATAGAGATTGCCGAGCGTGGCCGTGCCGAGGCCGAGGACCGTGACCTTCAACTTGGTGCGGCCGAGCGGCCGCTTGTCGGTCGCCTTCATGGTCACTCCGCCGCGCGCGTTTCCGGCAGCTGCAGCGGCGGCGCCGGCGGCGCCTCGTAGGCGCCGCGCACGGACTGGTCGAAATCGACGATGGCGCCGGTCATCAGCCCGGACTCGGCGGCGGCGAGGAAGGCGATGGCGCGCGCCACCTCCTCCGGCTTGATCAGCCGCCCGAAGGGCTGCTGCTTCTCGGCGGCGGCGAGCCAGCCCTCCTGGGCGCCGTGGTAGGTCTTCATGATGCGGTCCTCGCCCGGCGTGTCGGACCAGCCGACGTTGAGGCCGTTGACGCGGATCCGATCTCGCATGATGGCGAAGGCGACGTTGCGCGTGAGCGTGACCAGCGCCCCCTTGGAGCTGCAGTAGGCGGTGATGAAGGGCTGGCCGCCGTAGCTGGACATGGTGATGAGGTTGACGATCGCGCCGGCGATGCGCTCGCGCCGCATGATCTTGATCGCGTCCTGCATGAGGAAGAAGGGCGCGCGCACGTTGATCGCGAACATGCGGTCGAAGAGCTCGGGCGAGGTGTCGAGGATGGTGCCGCGGTCCGTGAGGCCGGCGCAGTTCACGAGCACATGCAGCTTGCCCCAGGCCTTGTCGGCCGTGGCGATGATCTTGCGGCAGTCCTCGATGTTCGCGAGATCGGCTTCGACATAGACCGTCTTGCAGCCGCCCTTGCCGAGTTCGGCCGCGATCTTCTCGCCCTTGGCCCTGTTGCGGCCGCAGATCACGAGGCCGGCGGCGCCGCGCCGCGCCAGCAGGCGGGCGACGGCCTCGCCCATACCCTGGGTTCCGCCGGTGATGACGGCGTATTGGCCCGCGAACTGGTTCGGGTAATCGGACATCTCGGTCATGCTGCACCTACGCAATGATCTTGAGGCCGGCGTCGGCGAAGACGCGCGTCAGATGGTCGTGCCCCTTCTTGGAATATTCGAACGGCGGCGCCTTGGCGGGATCCTGCTCGGCCTCGACGACGGTCCAGCCGCTGTAGCCGATCTCCGCGAGGACCTTCGCGAAGGCGCCGAAATCGATGCCGCCGTCGCCGGGCACGGTGAACACGCCGGCCAGCACGGCGTCGAGGAAGCTCCAGTCCTTGGCGCGCGCCTCGGCGAGGACCTCGGGACGCACGTCCTTGCAGTGGACGTGGTTGATGCGCCTGGCGTGGCGGCGTGTCACGGCCAGCGGGTCGCCGCCCGCATAGGTCATGTGGCCGGTGTCGATCAGCAGGCCTACGGCCTCGCCCGTGTTGGCCATGAGCCGGTCGACTTCGGATTCCGTCTCGAAGACCGTGCCCATGTGGTGGTGATAGGCCAAGCGCAGGCCGCGCGCCGCCATGTCCTCGGCGAGCTGCGTGAGCTTGCGGCCGTAGTCCTTGTATTCGCTGGCCGGGAGTCGCGGCCGCTTGCTGGCGGGAGTCTGGCGCTGGCCCTGCACGCTGCCGGTCGTCTCGGCATAGACGATCACCGTGGCGCCCAGCTCCTTGAAGGTCTGGAACTGCTTCTCCATGCGCCGCTTCTCGTTGTCGACGGAGCCGCTCAGCAGCTGGCCGGAGAACCAGCCGGAGACCAGCTTCAGGTTGTGGGCGCTGAGGATCGGCCCGAGGACCTTCGGATCCATCGGGAACTTGCCGCCGGTTTCGGTGCCGCTGAAGCCGGCGGCGCGACTCTCCTTCAGGCAGGTCTCGAGCGGCGTGTCGCCGCCGAGCTGCGGCAGGTCGTCGTTCGACCAGGCGATCGGCGCGATGCCGATGCGGACGGGCATGGACTCAGACTCCGACGCGCTGCTTGCGCTTGCCCTCGGCGTGATCCGCCGCCGCCTTGCGCACGGACTCGCGCGCGTTCACCTCCGGCACGCCGACGTCCCACCAGGCATCGCCCGGCGTCCACTGCGACGGGCTTACCTTGATCTCGATGACATACGTGCGGTCCGCCTTCTTGGCGCGCTCGAAGGCCTGCTCCAGCTCGCCGATGGAGCTCACGCGTTCGGCGATGGCCCCCATGGACTCCGCGTGCCTGGCGAAGTCGACGCCCACCTGGCGCACGGTGCGGCAATGCTCCAACAGGTTGTTGAAGGAGGGGCTCCCCTTGAACACCTGCAGCCGGTTGATCACCGCAAAGCCGCCGTTGTCGCAGACGACGATGATCAGCTTATGGCCGGTGAGCACCGAACTGTAGATGTCCGAATTCATCATGAGGTAGGAGCCGTCGCCGACGAAGACCACGACGTCGCGGTCGGGATGCGCCATCTTGACGCCCCAGCCGCCGGCGATCTCGTAGCCCATGCAGGAGAAGCCGAACTCGCAGTCGAACGTCCCGATCGACTTCACGCGCCAGTTCTTGGTGAGCTCGCCCGGCAGGCCGCCGGCCGCGGTGACGACGACATCGGTCGCGGCTGCCTTGCGGTTGATGGCGCCGACGACGTGGCCGTAGGAGGGGAGGGGCGCATTGGTGGGGCCGGAATGCTGATCCACCAGCTGGTTCCACTTGGCGTACTCGTCCTTGGCGCGTTGGCGCCAGGATTCGGGCGACTTCCAGCCGCGCAGGGCCGCCGAGAGCTCGGCGAGCCCGGCCTGGGCGTCGCCGACGACGGACAGTGCGCGATGCTTGTGCGCATCGAAGCGCGCCGCGTTGAGCGCGATCAGCCGGTAGTTCGGATTCTGGAACACGCTCCAGGAGCCCGTGCAGAAGTCCTGCAGGCGGGTGCCCACGGCCAGCACGACATCGGCCTCGGCGGCGAGCGCATTGGCGGAGGCGGAGCCGATGACGCCGAGCGGGCCGGCATTGAGCGGGTGCTCATGCACCATCACGCCACGGCCCGCGATGGTCTCGACGACCGGCAGGTTGTGGCGCTCGGCGAAGGCCGCCAGCTCGGCCGTCGCCAGCGAATAATGCACGCCGCCGCCGGCGATGAGCAGCGGCTTCTTGGCCTCGCGCAGCAGGCCGGCCGCCGCGACCAGCTGCTCCACGTCCGGGCGCGGTCGCGCGACCTGACGGACTCGCCGCTCGAAGAACTCGACCGGATAGTCGAATGCCTCGGCCTGCACGTCCTGCGGCAGGGCCAGGAACGTGGGGCCGCAATCGGCGGGATCGAGCATCACCGCAACCGCCTGCGGCAGCGACGCCATCAACTGCTCCGGCTTGACGATGCGGTCCCAATAGCGGGTCACCGCCTTGAAGGCATCGTTCACGGTGATGCTGGGATCGTTGAAATGCTCGACCTGCTGCAGGACGGGATCGGGCAGGCGGTTCACGAAGGTATCGCCGGAGAGCAGCAGGACCGGCAGGCGGTTGGAGTGCGCAACGCCCGCGGCCGTGACCATGTTGGTGGCGCCCGGCCCGATGGAGCTCGCGGCGACCATGATCTGCCGCCGCCGCTTGGCCTTGGCGAAGGCAACGGCCGCCAGGGCCATGGACTGTTCGTTCTGGCCGCGCCAGGTCGGCAGCTCTTCCTTCACCGCCTCCAGCGCTTCGCCAAGGCAGGTGACGTTGCCGTGGCCGAAGATGGCGAAGACGCCGGCGAACAGCGGCACGTCCTGGCCGTCGATCACCGTGCGCTGCGCGGTCAGGTATTTCACCAGGGCCTGGGCCATGGTGAGGCGCATGGTCTTCATCTGCTGCATCCTCCCGATCTGCCGTCCACGCGTCAGCGCAATGCCACACCGGCGCCGCGCCAGTTGGTGCCGCTGGAGGACTTGTGCTAGATGAGGCCACGCTTTGGCGCCCGGTTCAAGCCCGACTCTCCGCGGACGGACATGGCGCAGAGGGGCGCCCCCCGCAGGGGAGTGCCCCATGAGACGACAGTGTATCTCCAGGGCGACCCACGCGGCCGCTCGTCCGACGAAGAGGCAATCTCGATGCGCGAAAACACGATCCGGAGTCTTTGGGGCGAGGGCAAGGCCGCGGTCAACGGGTGGTGCGCGATTCCCAGCTCGTTCTCCGCCGAGACCATGGCGCACCAGGGCTGGGACTCCGTCACGGTCGATCTCCAGCACGGCGTCGTCGACTATCAGATGGCGGTCACCATGCTGCAGGCGATCTCGACGACGGCGACCATGCCGATCGTGCGGGTGCCCTGGCTCGAGCCTGGCATCGTAGGCAAGGTGCTGGACGCCGGTGCCTACGGCGTCATCTGCCCGATGATCAATACGCGCGCCGATGCCGAGAGGCTGGTCGGCGCCTGCCGCTATCCGCCCAAGGGCTACCGCAGCTTCGGACCGATTCGCGCGCTGCTCTATGCCGGCGCCGATTATCCCAAGCATGCCAACGACACCGTGATCGTCTTTGCCATGATCGAGACGCGGGAGGCGCTTAACAATCTGGATGAGATCCTCTCCGTACCCGGCCTCGACGCCATCTATGTCGGCCCCGCCGACCTCTCGAACTCCCTTGGCTGCACGCCGAGGTTCGACCAGGACGAGAAGCCGGTGCTCGATGCCATTGACGTGATTGTCACGAAGGCGAAGAAGCACGGCGTCGTCGCCGGCATTCACAACGGCACGCCCGAATACGCGCAGAAAATGGTCGACAAGGGCTTTCGCTTCGTCACCATCGCCTCCGACGCCCGCCTGATGGCCGCCAAGGCGCAGGAGGTCATCGGCAAGATGCGCGCGCTGTCGTCGCCTCCGAAGGCGGCTTCCACCGGGACCTACTGAGCCGTGCCCAACGTCCTCGTGCTCGGCCGCATTCACGAGAAGGGCCTGGACCTCCTGCGCGCGCGTCCTGGCATCGAGTTCGAGATGCTGGCCAATCCGACCGAGCCGGAGATCCTCCGGAAGACGCCGGCCGCGGATGCGATCCTCGTCCGCACGACCAGGCTGAGCGGGGCAGCGATCGATGCGGCGCCGCGCCTGAAGGTCGTCTCGCGGCATGGTGTCGGCTACGACAATGTGGACCTGGAGGCGCTCGACCGCCGCGGCATCCCGCTGGCGCTCGTCGGCAACGTCAACGCCCTCTCCGTGGCCGAGCACACGCTCTTCATGATGCTCGCCCTCGCCAAGAAAGGTGTCGCGCATGACCGTGCCCTGCGCGCCGGAAACTGGAAGCTGCGCGACCAATTCGGCGCCACCGAGCTCTACGGCAAGACGCTGTTGCTGCTCGGCTTCGGCCGCACCGGCCGCGAGGTGGCGCGCCGCGCCCAGGCCTTCGACGTCAAGGTCCTGGCCTACGATCCTTATGTCCGCGCCGAGCCGATGTACGCCGCTCGCGTGCAGCCGGTAACGAAACTCACGGATGCCTGGCCGGTTGCCGACTTCATCAGCGTGCACTTGCCGCTGTCCGCAGAGACCAAGGGGATCATTGGCGCCTTGGAACTCGCGACCATGAAGAAATCCGCCATCGTCATTTCGACGGCGCGGGGTGGCCTCGTCGACGAGGCGGCGCTGGCGCACGCGCTGCGGTCCCGCCAGATCCGTGCCGCCGGCCTGGATGTCTTCGTCGACGAACCGCCGTCGCCCGACAATCCGCTGCTGAAGCTCGACAACGTCCTGTTGAGCCCGCATATCGCCGGATTGACGGAAGAGTGCGCGATCCGGATGGCCGAGGTCTCGGCGCGCAACGTGCTGGCGGGGCTCGACGGCACGCTCGATGCGGATCTCGTCGTGAACAAGCAGGTGCTCGTGCGCCGGTAGGGGATGGAACTCCATGAGCAACGACAAGCTGACATTCTGCGTCTTCGGTGCCGGCCGCATCGGCAAGCTGCATGCCCGCAACGTTGCCAAGCATCCCCAGGCGCGGGTGAAATATGTCGTCGATCCCATCGGTAAGGCGGCGGCAGAGCTTGCGAGCCAGCTTGGGGCCGAGACGGCGCCGGATGCGGCTGCGGCGCTTGCTGATCCGGACATCGACGCTGTCGTCATCGCGTCCTCGACCAATACCCACGTCGACCTCATCACCGCTTCGGCCAAGGCGGGCAAGGCCGTCCTCTGCGAGAAGCCGATCGATCTCGACATCAAGCGGGTGGACAAGTGCCTGGCCGGGCTGAAGAAGCACCGCGTGCCCGTCGGCATCGGCTTCAACCGCCGCTTCGATCCGACCAACCGCGCCATCCAATCGGCGATCCGCAAGGGCGAGGTCGGCGACGTCGAGCTGGTCGTCATCACCAGCCGCGATCCGGGGCCGCCGCCGCTCGACTACATCAAGGTCTCCGGCGGACTGTTCCGGGACATGATGATCCACGACTTCGACCTCGCCCGCTGGCTCCTGGGCGAGGAGCCGGTCGAGGTCGTCGCCAAGGCGAGCTGCCGGGTCGATGCCAAGATCGGCAAGGCCGGCGACATCGACACCGCCATGGTCATCCTGAAGACAAAGAGCGGCTCGCTCTGCCACATCAACAACAGCCGCCGCGCGACCTATGGCTATGACCAGCGCGTCGAAGTCTTCGGTTCCAAGGGCATGGTGCGGTCCGACAATCTCCGCCCGACGGCGATCCTGCGCTCGAACGACACGGCGACCGAGGCCCGCGACGTCCTCCTCAACTTCTTCATCGAGCGCTATGTCCAGGCCTACGAAAGCGAGCTGAACGATTTCATCGATGCCGTGATCGCTGGACGGCAGCCCTCAGTCGGCGCCGAGGACGGCCGTCGTGCCCTGTTGCTCGCCAACGCGGCGCTGGCATCGCACGAGAGCGGCAGGACCGTGACGGTCAAGTGAGCGTCGGCGCCTAATGTCTGATAAATCTGCTAGACAAGCCTGAAGAGGCACGCTTAAGGTCTTCACAACAATGAATTTTGCGGCACCCGGTCAACGGGTCGCCGGCTTGAAGGGAGCAGACGCGTCGCGCCGTGGCAGTTCTCGAACTCAAGGGCATCTCCAAGCATTTCGGTGCGATCGAAGCGCTCGCCGGCGTCGATTTCTCGCTCGAGTCCGGCCAGGTCGTCGGCCTCATGGGCGACAACGGCGCCGGCAAATCCACGCTGGTCAAGATCATGGCCGGCAACTTCCCGCCCTCCACCGGCGAGATCGTCCTCGAGGGAAAGAATGTTCATTTTCACAAGCCGGTCGATGCGCGGGCGGCGGGTATCGAGGTCGTTTATCAAGATCTGGCTCTTTGCAATAACCTGAGCGCCTCCGCCAATGTGTTCCTCGGGCGCGAGCGCAAGCGCCGCTTCGGCCCGTTCAGCATCCTCGACGACCGCTCCATGCACGACCGTTCGCGGGAACTGTTTGCCGAACTCAAATCGGAGACGCGGCCGGCCGACACGGTGCGCATGATGTCGGGCGGGCAGCGGCAAGCCGTCGCCATCGCCCGGACGCATCTGTCGCAGGCGAAGATCGTGTTGATGGACGAGCCGACGGCGGCGATCAGCGTGCGGCAGGTGGCGGAGGTGCTGGATCTCCTGCGGCGTCTGCGGGACCAGGGCATGGCCGTCGTCCTCATCAGCCACCGCATGCCCGACGTGTTTTCGGTTGCCGACAAGATCGTCGTCCTGCGGCGCGGCCACAAGGTGGCGGACAAGCCGATCGGTCAGAGTTCGCCTGAGGAAGTCACCGGTCTGATCACCGGCGCCATCCGGGCGGCGTAGGTGGGAAGGGCGGCGCAAGCGCGAGGCGAGGGGAGCTATAGGGGCACGACATGGCCACTGACACGATAATGCCCCGACCGAGCCAGGGTCTGGTTCAACAGGTTCTCGCGAGCCAGGCCTTCTGGGTCACGATCTCTGTTTTCCTCATTCCGATCGCCATGACCGTCCTCGCGCCGGGCTTCAGCGCGGCGTTCTGGAAGGAGGACAACTTCTTCAACTTCACGCGCAACTTCGCGTTCATCGCCATCATCGCCTTGGGGCAGGTGGCGGTCATCATCACCGCCGGCATTGACCTCTCCGTCGGCTCGGTGCTCGCCGTCTGCGGCATCGTGCTCGGCCTCTTCATGAGCAACGACTACTCGTTCTGGTTCAGCGCCACCGCGGCGATCATCGCCGGCCTCGCCTGCGGCGGATTCAACGGCTATCTCATCTCCTACCTGAAGCTGTCGCCATTCGTCGTTACGCTGGGCATGCTGAGCATCGGCCGCAGCCTCGCGCTGGCCATCTCCAACAACAAGTTCTTCTATAAATTCGGTCACGATCAGCCTGTTCTGATCGAACTCGGCGGCGGCAAGTCGTTCGGGATCGCCAACCCGGTGATCATTCTCGTCGTGCTGACCGTGATCATGGCCTTTGTCCTTCGGTATACGAAGTGGGGTCGACATCTCTATGCGGTCGGCGGCAACGAACACGCGGCGCGCCTGACGGGCGTGCCGGTGGATCTCCTGAAATTCTCCGTCTACCTGCTATCGGGCTTTATGACCGCGGTCTCGGCGATACTCACGGTCGGTTGGCTGGGGTCGGTTACCAACGGCCTCGGCATCGGCTATGAGCTGCATGTCATTGCGTCGACGGTCATCGGCGGCGTCAACCTGGCGGGCGGCGAGGGGGGCGCCTATGGCGCTTTCATCGGCGCCGCCCTCAACGAGGTCATCCGCAACAGCCTTCTGCTCGCCGGCGTCGATCCCTATTGGCAGGGTACCTTCGTCGGCCTGTTCCTCATCTTTGCGGTCCTGCTTGAGCGCATCCGGGGTCGCAAGGTAAATTGACCAGGTAGTCAGGAAAGGGCGCTCAACCCAAGGGAGGAAGACGCATGAAACGCTTGCTGCTGGCCGCGGTTGCGGTCGCGCTGTTCGCCGTTCCCGGAACGTCGGACGCGCAACAAAAATTCAAGTTCGCCCTGGTTCCGAAGGCGATGAACAACCCGTTCTTCGATCTCGCTCGCGACGGCTGCATGAAGGCGCAGGCGGACATCCCCAATATCGAGTGCGTCTATATCGGTCCGGCCGAGCACACCGAGACCGAGCAGGTCCAGATCGTCCAGGACCTGATCAGCAAGGGCATCGACGGCATCGCCGTGTCGCCGTCGAACGCCGCCGCCATGGCCGTGGCGCTCAAGGCGGCCCATGACGCCGGCATCCCGACCCTGACCTGGGACTCCGACCTGCTGCCGCAGGACAAGGCCAATCGCGCCGCCTTCGTCGGCACGCACAACTACGACATCGGCGTGAATCTGGCCAAGATCGCCGCCTCCCTGAAGCCCAAGGGCGGCAAGATCTGCCTCCAGACGGGCGGCGCTTCGGCGGCGAACCACAATGAACGCCTGCAGGGCATCCGCGACACGCTGGGCGGGCGCAGCGGCACGTCGCCGCCAGGCGACCCGCTGAAGGGCGAGAACGGGTGGACCGAGGTCGATGGCTGCCCGCTGATCACCAACGACGACAGCGCCACCGCCGTGCAGCAGCTGCAGGACATCCTCGGCAAGTACGCCGACCTCGACGTCTACATCACCACCGGCGCTTTCACGCAGTGGTCGGACAACGCCTTCCGCCAGGCCGTCGATCCCTACAAGGACAAGATCAAGAGCGGCCAGCTTGTCTTCGTGTCGGCCGATACGCTGGACATGCAGATGCAGCAGTTGAAGGACGGCCTGAGCGACGGCCAGGTCGGCCAGCGGCCGTTCCAGATGGGCTATCTGGCGATGCAGCGGTTGCTCGATCTGAAACAGGGCAAGACGCTGACTGACCCCGAATATACAGGCCTCGACGTCTGCACCAAGGACAACGCGAGCAGCTGCCTCGGCAAGTAACGCTGTTCGTGCTTCCGATGACGATCGCCCCGCCCCGCAGGCGGGGCGATCTCATTTTGTGGCCTTCAGCGACACCGAAAGCGGCAGCGCCGGATGGTCGTCCGGCAGCCGGTAAAGGCGGGCGCCGGCCTCGACCATCATCGGGAACGCCCGCCAGGGTAAGACCTCGTGCTCATGCAGGAATTCGAGTTCCAGGCCGGCGTCGCGCACCGCGCCGACGATCGACGACAGCGGATGGCTCCACTCATAGGTGCGCCGGCTCGCGCGCCGCGTCGATCGCGACGGGCGAGAAATCGAGTCCCGCCACGATCGCGCCGCGCCGCGCCAGCGACAGCGTATCGAGCCCGAAATGGCACTGTAGA
>JBKOWC010000041.1:0-8336 GCA_046724215.1 Pseudomonadota bacterium
GACGGCAAGCATCCGAAGGTGCTGGTGCCGCGCGAGCACGGGCCGCACGAGTTCCGCTCGATCGAGGACGTGAACAACTACCTGCTGCGCCACAAGGAGGTGCGCGCCCACATCAAGGCGCGCGGCGGCGGCAAGATGATCCTGGTCATGTTCGACGAGGAGACGGAAGGCCTGGCGCGCGAGGTCGGCGTCGAGATCGCGCTGCCGCCGGCGAAGCTGCGCATCCACCTCGATTCCAAGATCGTCACCACGCAGCTCGGCAACGACGCGAGCATCGCCAGCTGCCCCAACGTGCTGGGCCGTGCCAAGAGCTATGAGGAGCTGAAGAGGCTGGCGAACAAGGCGAAACTCGGCACCGACCTCGTCGTGCAGACCCCCTACGGCGATTCCGGCCGCACCACCTTCTTCGTCGCCAGCGAGAAGGACTGGAAGAAGAACGCCGACAGCATGGCCAAGGAAGAGCTGAAGGTGATGAAGCGCATCAATCACCTGCCCGGCACGGTCGAAGGCGTGGCGACACGGCACGGCACGCTTTCCGGGCCCGTGATGACCGACATCACCGGCTTCGGCGAGTTGACTCCCTACAAGGGCGGCTGGTGCGGCAACGACGCCTTCGTCAACGGCATGAAGAAGGAGCGCGCCGCCGTCCGCCGCATGGCCAAGCGCCTGGGCGACCGCCTCTACAAGGAAGGTTATCGCGGCGCCTTCTGCATGGACTTCCTCATCGATACCGACACCGGCGAGGTCTATCTCGGCGAGCTCAACCCGCGCGTCAGCGGCGCCAGCCCGCTCACCCACCTGATCACCTCGACCTATGGCGGCGTGCCGCTCTTCCTCTTCCACCTGCTCGAGTTCATGGACATCGACTACGAGATCGACCTCGAGGCGGTGCAGAACCGCTGGACTGAGTTCGACGACTGGAGCCAGCTCATCCTCAAGCATCCGGGCGACGACGTGGAGCTGATCAGCAAGGCGCCCGCGTCCGGCATCTGGCGCATGGCGGACGACGGCAGCATCGGCTTCGTGCGCCGCACGCTCGACTGGACCAACGTCACCGGGGAGAACGAGGCCTTCTACCTGCGCGTCTATACGGCCGGGGATTACCGCTATCACGGCGCCGACATGGGCATCCTCGTCGCCCGCGGCCGCATGCAGACCGACGACCGCCAGCTCTACGACCGGGCCAAGAAATGGGCGGCCGGCATCGGTAGCCAGTTCCACTGCGTGCCGCTGCCGCCGGAGCTGCCGGTGCACCCGCCGGAGGCCGATGCGGTCAACAAGATGTACTGATGCAAAACAACCCCATGCATTAAAAAATTGTCCTTGTTTTTCAAGGGTCCGCCGCGCGCATCGGAGGCCTGTTTCAGGCGCCGAAGCGGGCCCGGTAGTCCTGCGGCGTCGCCGCCAGGAGCCGGACGAAGCTGCGGCGCATCGTCTCCTCGGACCCGAAGCCGCAGCGCGCGGCGATGCGTTTGACCGGGAGGCGCGTGTCCGAGAGGAAGCGGCGGGCCGCCTCCACCCGCAGCCGCTCGACCGCGCGGGCCGGCGTCAGCCCCGTCGCCTGGGCGTAGTGGCGGCTGAAGCTGCGTTCGCTCATGCCGGCCGCGCGGGCGAGGGCGGGAAGCGAGAGGTCGCGCGCGAGGTGCCGCTCGATCCAGTCGTGGAGGGCGCCGAAGCGGTCCTCGGCACCTTGCAGGGAGAGCGTGGCGCTGAACTGCGCCTGCCCGCCGGGGCGCTTCAGGAAGACCACCAGATGCCGCGCCACGGCGAGCGCCAGCGTGCGGCCGAGGTCCTCTTCCACGAGCGCCAGGGCAAGGTCGATGCCCGCCGAGATTCCGGCCGAGCTCCAGACCGGACCGTCGCGCACGAAGATCGGGTCCGGCTCGACCCGCACGGCGGGGAAACGCCGGGCCAGTTCGGCGCAGTCCGTCCAATGCGTGGCCGCGCGCCGCCCGTCCAGCAGCCCGGCCGCCGCCAGGAGAAAGGCACCCGTGCAGACCGAGGCGACGCGGCGGGCGCGCCCGGCACGCTTGCGCACCCACGCCACCAGCGCCGGGTTCGCGGCGGCTTCGTGCACACCCCGGCCGCCGGCGACGATCAGCGTGTCGAGCGGGGCGTCGATGGCCGGCAGCGGCGCCGCCGCGAGGCCCAGCCCGGCCGAGCTGGCGATGGTGTCTTCCTGCGCCACGACGCGCGGGGCATAAGGCGGTTCCCCGTCCGGCCCGGCGGCGAGGTCGTTGGCGGAGGCGAAGACCTGTAGCGGTCCCGCGACGTCCAGCAGCTGGACGCCCGGAAAGGCGAGGATGTCGACCCCGCGCGACGTTGGCGGAAAACGAGGGTCCTTTGGCATTTCCGCCACAGCCTGCCCATCTAAGCTCGTCTTGTCCATCCGGAAAAAGGCTACAGGTTTCACACGTCCTCGTGTCGAGAAGCTCCGAGTCTTCTGCAAAACGACCGTGCGTCCTTCGACAGGCTCAGGATGAGGGGCAATCTTGGTGGCACGAAGAAAGAACCTCATCCTGAGCCTGTCGAAGGACGCACGTCGCCGATCCCATCCGCCGTGGCACGCGCGTCTCGCACTCCCGCTCAACCCACAACGAGGCTGCATCGCATGATCCCGCACGATACGCATCTTCAGATCGGCTCCCTCCTGTTCGAGGGACTGGACCAGATCGATCTCACCGGCCCCTTCGAGGTGCTGGCGCAGATCCCGAACGCCACCTACCGCCTCTACGCCAGGACGACCGCGCCGGTGCGCGACATGCGCGGTTTGCGGCTGACGTCGGATGCCGCGCTGAGCGAGGCCCCGCAACTCGATGTCCTGCACGTGCCGGGCGGCATCGGCCAGCAGGCGCTGATGGAGGACGCGGCGGTGCTCGATTGGCTGCGGCGCCAGGCAGCCGGCGCGCGCTGCGTCTTCTCGGTCTGCACGGGCGCCCTCCTCTGCGGCGCCGCCGGGCTGCTCAAGGGGCGGCGCGCGACCACGCACTGGGCGTCGTTCCACCTGCTCCCCTTCTTCGGTGCGATTCCGGTGAACGAGCGCGTGGTGGTCGATGGCAACCTCGTCTGCGCCGCCGGCGTCACCGCCGGCATCGACGGCGCGCTGCGGCTCGCGGCCGAGTTGCGCGGCGACGCGGCCGCGCAGGCCATCCAGCTCTACATGGTCTACGCGCCGGAACCGCCTTTCGACAGCGGCACGCCGGAAACCGCGCCAGCCGCCCTCGTCGAGCGGACGCGGGCGTCGCTACGGACCCTGACGGCGCAACGGGAAGAAACGGCACGCCGCGTCGCCGCGCGCCTCGGCATCTCGCCGCCCCCTGCCGCCGTCGCGTGAAGGAGCGCCGGAGACCGCGCAATTGTGCGCATGTGGCCGATCCCCTAGCATCGGGCGGTCGTAAGAGGGGAGTTGTGCCACGCTCGACGATCTCGAGAAGCTCGGACGCATCAGGCTGCCGGTGGGCAATGATGCGTTTCGCTCGGCGCGCTTCCTCACCGCCGCTGACGGCCGGACCTGTCCCGCCGGGGCCGCCAGGCTATTGAGGGGGCAATCCGATTGACGTCTCGCCGCGGCGCGAAGGTATTTTTGGCACACGGAGCCGCCGAGCCGCGGAGATTTGAGGTTCGTGTAGGGGCGACCGGCAGGTCGCCCCTACAAGAGTCTCCGCGACTCCGCGACTCCGCGTCCAACACGTTCATGCCGACCAGCACCGCCGCCATATACGATCGCCCTCCTATTGGCGGCAACTGCAATAGCGCGGATGGCCAGCACGCGCTGACATGGTACCTGACGTGAGCGCGACTCGTCGCGGGAGCGCTACCGGTCTCCACCGATTCCTTGATGTCCAGCAGCAGCGCGATTGGATGCAGGGCAAGACGATCCTGCGCGACGCCGACGAGCGCGCGGAGTCGCCGGAACTCCGACTCAAGTACGTCGCGCGGTTCGAGAAGCTGCTCCGGCGGCCGCAGGCGCAGGAGGTCCTGGCGATTCTCCGCCGCTACGGCCGCGACTGCATCCCGATCCCGCGCCGGACCGAGCGGCACTATTGGTCGGTCTCCTGCCTGCCATCGACCCCGGGCAAGGCGCTCGTCCGCGTCAATGCGAGCTGGATGGAACTTTTCGCGCTGTATCCGGACGGCGAGGGCATTCGGGCGAAATTCCTGGTGCATCTTTCGGATTTCACCAGGGATCATTCGGTCGGGCAGGGCCAGGTCGACGAATCCTTTCTCGAGCGCTGCGTCACGACTCCGGACGACGTCGGCTATTTCTTCCCGCGCGGCGAGGACATCTTTGGCATCAAGGTCCGCGGCTTCCGTTCGATCGGCAAGTTCCTCGCAGCGCGCCGCGTGTTGCGCGCCATCCGGACCTTCAACCTGACGCACATGAACCGCGGCCGGAACGCCTACCAGGCGAGCCACTGCTACAGTCTGGCGGATTGCATGCTCGAAACAAACAGGGCACGGAAGAGTTCATGACAACGATCGAGACGCCCGGTGGCTATGCCTATATTCCCGGCGTGTTCCAGTACTCGGCGGGCGTCGCGGCGCTGCCGGGATTCCGCATCGAGCGGGTGCGCTTCTCCCGCCTGGTGCCGTTGGGCGAGGGCTTCGCGCTCGCCGCGCAGATCATCGGGGCGGCCGGGCGGCCGCTGACCGCCTTCTGCGGCTGCGAGCTGCGGTCGCCGGCGCCGTTCACGGAAGCGGGCTTCCGGACGTTCAACGAAGGCTATGTGGGCACGCTGGCCGCGTGGGGCGTGGTGAAGGACGGCGCCAATCCGGTGGCGCGCAGCAATGTCTGTCCCGACGTCGATCCGCCGGCCGCGCCGAGCTTCCACGCCTTCGCCTTCACGACGGTCGCGGATGCGCCGCCGTCATTCGTGATCGCCGGCAGCGGCGAGGTGCCCGAGGGCAAGGCGAACTACCGCGACCACATCGTCCGCCGCGGCGATCTCAGCCCGGAAGGCTTGCGCGCCAAGGCGCGCTGGGTGCTGGGCGAAATGGAGCGGCGCATGGCGGCCTTCGGCATGGGCTGGCCGCAGACGACGGGCGTGCAACTCTACACCGTCTACGACGTCTATCCCTTCCTGCAGGACGAGCTGGTCCGCCGCGGCGCAGCGCGGCACGGCCTGACCTGGCATTTCGACCGGCCGCCGATCGTCGACATCGACTACGAGATGGACTGCCGCGCCGTCGATGCCGAGCGCGTGGTCGCGCCCTGAGGTCGACGCACGCCGCGAACGCATGTTGTTCTTCCGGCGCGCTCGGGACATCCCAATTCCGATCATGCCGCCTTCCTGAAATCTCCGATCTGCGCCTCGTACGCGCGCTTGAAGGCAGGCCGCGCGGTGCAGCGTTCGATGTACGCTGCGAGTCGCTTGTCGCTCGTGACGATGTCGGTGTGCTTGAGAATCCGCAGCACCGTCGTCATCATCAGATCGCCGGCCGTGAAACGGTCGCCGTCGAGATAGGGCTTGTCGCCGAGCGATTTGGAGAGGGCCGAGAGGCGCCGCTTCACGAACTCCACGGCCCCCGGGCGACGCAGCTTCGCCCACTCCTCATTCGCGTAGAAGAGATCGATCAGCGCAACGTTCATGACGAAAGGCTCGATGGAGTTGAGCGCGGCAATCAACCATTGCGTCGCGCGGGCGCGACCGCCCGCCTGCTTCGGCAGGAGCGCCTCGCTCCGTTCGCCGATGTAGAGGACGATGGCTCCGGACTCGAAGAGGACGAAACCGTCTTCCTCGAGCATCGGCACCTGTCCGAAGGGCTGGAGCGCGCGATAATCCGGTTGGTCCTGATCGCCCTGTTCGAGGAGACGCGTCCTGTACGGCAGGCCGGCTTCCTCCAGCGCCCAGCGCACGCGCAAATCGCGCACCTGGCCCTGAGCGAAGTCCGGAACCCATTTGAAAGCGGAGATCGTGATCATGCGGAGTACTCCTTGCGTTCTTCGCGGGCTACACCTCAAGCTTGCCGATAAGTTAGCTCCAGCGGCCCGCATGGTTGTCGCTGCGTCCTCGATGGGCGCGAGCGTGCGGCGGCCGGCATCGCATTCCGTCCTGCCGAGCGCCTCGTTATCTTGTCGAGACTCGGGTGGCCGAATCGACAGACCCGGTGGAAATTTTTCGCTTGTCGCAGCCTACAAGTTCGTCTGCTGGTAGCCGCGACTGACGACAGCCGATATCTCGCGCTGCAACCATGACACGTCCTTGGCCTTGTCGCCGAAACGCCCGGGTGCAAAGGCCCTGACGTCGAATCGCGGCTCCGTGCCGGCGACGAAGTCGGCGGCCATATGGCCGGCGGCGGCCGAGTAGGTGACGCCGCCGGAGTTCATGGCCGTGCAGACATGGAGGCCGTCGATGCCGGCGACCGGTCCGATCAGCGGCACGTCGTCGGGCGTGAAGGATTCCGGTCCGTTGACGAAGCGACGGATCGGCGCCGACTCCAGGGCGGGGAACACCGCCGCGGCCCGCTGGAAGTAGGGCGCGATCTTGTCCCAGGCGGGCGGGAACAGCGTGAAGGCAAAGGGCTCGGGGAGCGCGGCCGCGTCGATCGTCTTGGCGTCCTCGTCGAAGGCGCCGACCATCATGCCGCCGACTTCCTCGCGGCCGTAGAAGAGGTCTTCGGGCGCGACGAAGGACGGCGTCTCGCGCGGCAGCCGCGGCGTCACGTCGGCGATGAGGTAGAAGTGCTCGCATGTCCATTGCGCGAGGGGAACGCCCACGGCCGCCAGCAGGCCGCGTGACCACAGACCTGCGGCCACCACGACGTCATCCGCCTCGATCGTCTCCGTCGCGGTCGCGACGCCGCGCACGCGCCGGTCGCGCAGGACGAGGCCGGTCGCCCTGCAGTTCTCGAGGATGCGGACGCCGCGGCGGCGCGCGCCCTTGGCATAGGCGGCGGTCAGGTCGGCGGGATTGACGCGGCCGGAGAGCGGATTGAACCAGGCGCCGCCGATGGCGTCGGCGGCAAGCAGCGGATGCAGGCCGGCGGCTTCCTTGCCGGTGACCATGCGCGTGGCCATCCCGCGCCTGGCGGCTTCCTCCTGATAGCCTTCGAGGCGGCGGAGGGCGGGCGCGCCGTGCGCCAGGAACAGGCGGCCGGTCTTGACCCAGCCGGTGTCCTGCTCCGTCTCCGCGGTCAGCCGCTGGAGGGTCTCGAACGCGTAGAGCACGGTCGCGTCATGGTGCAGGCCGGGCCGCCAGGTGATGTTCCCGGCGGAATGCCAGGTCGTGCCGGAGCCGAGGCGGTCGCGCTCGATCAGCACGACCTCTCCCAGCTCCCGCTGCGCCAGATGCCAGGCGGCGCTGCATCCGACCACGCCGCCGCCGATCACCGCGATGCGTCGCGCCATCGTCAGCCCTTGAGCCCGAGTGCCTGCGCCGTCTGCTGCCGCTGCTGCAGGAACTGCTCGCGGTAGTGTCCCTTCGGCTTCTCGTAGAAGCCGCTGCGCGCCGGCGCATAGAGGCCCTGGCGCTTCAGGTCGGCGAGGCTCTCGGCCATCTTGAGGGCCAGCAGGTTGGGATTGAGGATCACCAGGTCGGGCGTCGCGTTGCTGCGCATGACCTGCCGCTGGTGGCAGGCCGCGATGATCGTGCAGCCCATGACGATGGCCTCGGCGCGCGTTTCCGCCAGCACGCGGCGCGCCACCTCGACGGTGTCGCGGGCGACGGCGTCGGGATCGAGCACCATGTCCTTGACCCACCAGTCGATGCAGCGAACGCCGCGGCAATTGTCGGGGGCGCCGGCGAGCCTCACCATGTCCTCGAGATAGGGCACCGCCTTGTGGTGATCGGTGACGATCGTGTAGCTGTGGCCGAAATAGCTCGCCATCTGCATGGCGGCCTCGAGCGGCCCGATCACGGGAATGTCGACCAGCTCGCGCGCGACCCGCACGCCCGGATCGTAGCAGCAGCCGACGATGACGGCGTCGAATCCTTCCTCCTCGGCCTGCATCACGCGCTCGAAGACCACGGTCTCCATCAGGTGCTTGTTGTAGTAGTAGTCGATGTCCGGCGGCGCGTTGCGCAGGTGCCGGATCGTCAGCTGCGTCTCCGCGCCCGCGCAAGGCAGCAGCGTCTCGGCGATGAGCCCGTCATAGGCCTCGGTGCCGAACGGGTTGATGAACTCGATCCTGCGTCCCATGACGGTCTCGCTGTCTACCAGCGTCGATGCTGGTCATTGTTGCCGCGCAATCCCGGACGGTCGAGCCGGAAGAGCGCGAGGTCGAAATCGGTGGCTTCGCCGGTGACCGCCTGCGCGACCATTTTGCCGGAGACCGGGCCGGCGAGATTGCCGAAGACATGCCCGGCATTGAGCAGGAGTCCCTCGATGTCCGGCAC
>JBKOWC010000255.1:0-5333 GCA_046724215.1 Pseudomonadota bacterium
ACGCCGGCCTCCTTCGAGCCGACCATCGACTACGTCGTCACGAAGATGCCGCGCTTCACCTTCGAGAAGTTCCCGGGCGCCGAGGCCACGCTCACGACCTCCATGAAGTCGGTGGGCGAGGCGATGTCGGTGGGCCGTTCCTTCGCCGAGTCCGTGCAGAAGGCGCTCCGCTCCATGGAGACCGGGCTCACGGGCTTCGACGAGATCGACATCCCCGGCGGCGACGATCCGAACACGCTGCGCGCCGCCCTCGCCAAGCCGACGCCCGACCGCCTGCTGGTCATCGCCCAGGCCCTGCGCCTCGGCATGCGCATCGACGAGATCCAGGCGATCTGCAAATACGACCCCTGGTTCCTGCGCGAGATCAAGCGCATCGTCGATGCCGAGCAATCCGTGCGCGCCATGGGTCTGCCGTCGGATGCGCGCGAGCTGCTGCGCCTGAAGAAGCTGGGCTTCTCCGATGCGCGTCTGGCCGCGCTCGCCGGCAAATCGGAAGAGGAAGTCGCGGCCGCGCGCCGCGCCCTCGCCGTCACGCCCGTCTACAAGCGCATCGACACCTGCGCCGCCGAGTTCGCCTCGTCTACGCCCTACATGTATTCCTGCTACGAAGGCGACGGCGTCTCGCCTGCGGAGTGTGAAGCCGAGCCGAGCAACCGGCAGAAGGTGATCATCCTCGGCGGCGGCCCCAACCGCATCGGCCAGGGCATCGAGTTCGACTATTGCTGCGTCCACGCCGCCTACGCCCTCAAGGACGCCGGGTTCGAGACCATCATGGTCAACTGCAACCCGGAGACGGTCTCGACCGACTACGACACCTCCGACCGCCTCTATTTCGAACCGCTCACCGCCGAGGACGTGATCGAGCTGGCACGGGTCGAGCAACGCCGCGGCAAGCTGCTCGGCGTCATCGTGCAGTTCGGCGGGCAGACGCCGCTGAAGCTCGCCGCCGCGCTCGAGGCCGCGCAAATTCCCATCCTCGGCACCTCGCCCGACGCCATCGACCTCGCCGAGGACCGCGCGCGTTTCCTGGCGTTGCTGGCACGGCTCGATCTGAAGCAGCCGGCCAACGGCATCGCGCGCTCGACCGCCGAGGCCGAAAAGGTGGCCGCCACGATCGGCTATCCCGTCGTCATCCGCCCATCCTATGTGCTGGGCGGCCGCGCCATGGAGATCGTGCACGACGTCGCGGCGCTGCGTCGCTACATGACACACGCGGTGAAGGTCTCCGGCAAGAGTCCCGTGCTCATCGACTCCTACCTGCAGGATGCCATCGAGGTCGACGTCGATGCCGTCGCCGACGGCGGGCAAGTGCACGTGGCCGGCATCATGGAGCACATCGAGGAGGCCGGCATCCACAGCGGCGACTCGGCCTGCTCGCTGCCGCCCTACACGCTCGGCGCCGACATCGTCGCCGAGATCACGCGGCAGACCGGCGACCTGGCCCGCGGCCTCGACGTCATCGGCCTGATGAACGTGCAGTTCGCCGTCAAGGGGCGCGACATCTACGTGCTCGAGGTCAACCCGCGCGCCAGCCGCACCGTGCCTTTCGTCGCCAAGGCCACCGGCGTGCCCATCGCCAAGATCGCGGCACGCGTCATGGCCGGCGCCAAGCTGTCGGAGTTCCGCCTCGATCCACTGGCCCGCGACCATGTCGCGGTCAAGGAGGCGGTGTTCCCCTTCGCCCGCTTCCCCGGCGTCGACATCATCCTCGGGCCGGAGATGAAATCGACCGGCGAGGTCATGGGCCTCGATCGCGACTTCGGGCATGCCTACGCCAAGTCGCAACTCGGCGCCGGCAACGGCCTGCCGCTGAAGGGCCGCGTGTTCATCTCCGTCAAGGACAAGGACAAGCAGGCGATGGTGGCGCCGGGCCAGCGACTCGTGGCCCAAGGGTTCCAGCTGGTCGCCACCGACGGGACCGCCGCCTACCTGCGCGCCCAGGGCCTGCCGGTCGAACGGATCAACAAGGTGCTGCAGGGCCGGCCGCACTGCGTCGACGCCATGAAGAGCGGCGAGATCCAACTCGTCTTCAATACCGTCGAAGGGGCGCAATCCATCGCCGACAGCTTCAGCCTGCGCGAGGCCGCCCTCCTCGGCAACATTCCCTACTGCACGACCGTTCCGGCGGCGCGGGCCGCCGTCGAGGCCATCGCCGCCCTCGCCCAGGGCGACCTTGAAGTCGCGCCGCTCCAATCGTACTTTAGGGATTCGTTTTCGTAGGCGCCGGCCCGACCTCGTCGCGGCCGGGCGTAAATGTTTTTGTCCGTCCGGCCAGGAGCGATTGGGGCGCGATGACGAAGATTCCGATGACGGCCGAGGGTTTACAGCGGCTCGAAGAAGAGATGCGGCATTTGAAGCTGGTGGAGCGGCCGGCCGTTATCCGGCAGATCGCGGAGGCGCGCGAGCACGGCGACCTCTCGGAGAACGCCGAGTATCACGCGGCGCGCGAACGGCAGAGTTTCATCGAGGGCCGGCTCGGGGAGCTCGAGGACAAGATCGCCCGCGCCGAGGTCATCGACGTCAGCAAGCTCTCCGGCAAGCAGGTCATGTTCGGCGCCACGATCACCCTCGTCGACGAGGATACCGACGAAAAGGCGAGCTACCAGATCGTCGGCCCGGACGAGGCGGACGTGAAGGCGAAGCGCCTCTCGATCACCTCGCCGCTCGCCCGTGCGCTCATCGGCAAGAAGGTCGGCGACTCGGTCGAGGTGACGACACCGAGCGGCTCGAAATCCTACGAGATCGTCCGCGTCGCCTTCAAATAGGCGAGGCCGAGCCTAGTCGACCGTTATCGGCACGCCCGGCGCGTTCTTGCAGGTGCGGATCGCCAGCGACGATTTGACGTGGGTGACGTTAGGGGCGGCGGTCAGGCGGGTCGTCAGGAAGCGCTGATAGGCGTCCCAGTCCACCGCGACGACGCGCAGCAGGAAGTCGGTCTCGCCGGCCAGCATGTGGCATTCGCGCACCTCGGGCCATGACTGCATCAAGGCCTCGAACGCCTTGAGGTCGGCCTCGGCCTGGCTCGACAGCCCGACCTGCGCGAAGACCGTCACCCCGAACCCGAGCGCCTCCGGGTTGATGTCGGCATGATAGCCGCGGATATAGCCGGCGACCTCCAGAGCCCGCACCCGGCGCAAGCAGGGCGGCGCCGAGATCCCGACCCGCCCGGCCAGCTCGACGTTGGTCATGCGGCCATCGTCCTGCAGGTCTCTGAGGATGCGGCGGTCGATCCGATCGAGCTTCACTCGACGCATCACTTTCCCTCCAACCCGCCCGCCGGAGCGCAATTATATTACACGAGCGTCGAGCCGCCAAGTTTGGTCGAACACCGGGTCAGTACCGGTTCGGCCTGCCGCCGCGGGCCAGGCTCTTCATGCGCGCGGGCAGACTCCAGTCTTCGATGACCACGATGAACACCTTGCGCAGCGCTCCCGGCGGGCAGCGGATCTCCTTGACCCCGTGCCAGGACTGCTTCCGGCGCATGAACAGCATGCTGTAGTTTCCCATCGCGGTAGCCGGCAGGACGCGGTCGAAGTCCTCGAATCGCGGCGCCGAATGGGCCTTGAAGCGGCCCTTGTCGTCGAGGATCAGAGTCTCGCCGCCCCATTCGACGCGCCAGTCCTTCGCGGTATTGAAATAGAAGATGTGGGAGCCCAGCTTGCGCTGCGAATCGCAGTGCGGCGATACCGAGCAACCGTTCGGTGTGTAGTGCCAGTGCAGCACGAGTCGGAGCGCGCGCCGCCCGAACATTCGTTCGATAAATCGCTGATAGGCCGGACCGTTGATCTCGGCGACGAAGGCCTGCCAGGGTTCGGCGATCGCTAGGTCCGGTCGAAAATCCAGGGTCAGCCGGTCATGGCTCTGCTGGCCATGCTTGCGCTTTTCGCCGAAGCGCTTGTCGAACAGCTCCGGTGCCGGCAGCGAGTCGACGAGGCGACCGTATCCGTCCGCCGTAAGGAAGCCCGATGGGTTGACCCACGGGTAGGGCTCCTGCGCCTGGAAGGCAGCGCCATCGAGCCGGTCCATGACGGCTTCGTCGATGTATCTCATGCAATCTTCAGCGGATTGGCGACCGACCGTAGCCGCGCATCGCCCGACCGGCAACGCCAATCCTGGCGCGCGCCGCCGGGCCTACCTTGTCGCAGGGCCCGCGGACTTCTATGTTCCATGACGACGCGTCACGCGAGGATTGCCGACCCATGCCCGCTGAACATCGCACCAAGGTTCTGATCATCGGTTCCGGACCCGCCGGCTACACTGCCGCGATCTACGCCGCGCGCGCCAATGCCAAGCCGATCCTGGTCGAGGGCCTGCAGCCCGGCGGGCAGATGACGATCACCACCGATGTCGAAAACTATCCCGGCTTCGCCGACGTCATCCAGGGCCCCTGGCTCATGGAGCAAATGCGCGCGCAGGCGGCCCATGTGGGCACGCGGCTGTTCGGCGACACTATCGTCGAGGTCGATCTCTCGCGTCGCCCGTTCGAATGCCGCGGCGACAGCGGCGATGTGTACTATGGCGATGCGTTGATCGTCTCCACCGGCGCCCAGGCGCGCTGGCTCGGGCTGCCGAGCGAGCAAAGGCTGCGCGGCGCCGGCGTTTCGGCCTGCGCCACCTGCGACGGCTTCTTCTTCCGCGGCAAGGACGTATGCATCGTCGGCGGCGGCAACACGGCGGTCGAAGAGGCGATATTCCTGACCAATTTCGCGACCAAGGTGACGCTGATCCATCGACGCAACAGCCTGCGCGCCGAAAAGATCATGCAGGACCGGCTATTCAAGAACCCGAAGATCGAGGTCGTCTGGGACAGCGCGGTGATCGAAATTGTCGGCGGCGGAGAGCCGCAGGCGGTGACCGGCGTGCGCGTCAAGAATGTGCGGACCGGGAAGGAAAGCGTGCTGCCGACACAAGGCGTCTTCGTCGCCATCGGGCATGACCCGGCCACGGCGCTGTTCCGGGGCCAGCTGGATCTGGACGAAGCCGGCTACATCCGCATTGCGCCGTGGTCGACCGCGACGTCGCGGCCGGGCGTGTTTGCCGCCGGCGATGTGGCAGATCCCAAATACCGCCAAGCGGTCACCGCCGCCGGCATGGGATGCATGGCCGCCCTGGAAGCCGAGAAATGGCTGGGCGAACACGCAGCGGAGCCGGAGACCCACAAACGCGAACTCCGTGCCGACCAGATGATCAGCGCCTGACAGCATTGGTGCGGCCGAGACTCGCCCCCAGTCCGCGGACGGCCAGGGTGGGGAGCGCCCTTCGTTACGCGCCGGCGTCGTTCCGCGCTGACGGGCGCGAGCCTCTCCGTTGACGGCACAGACCCACTACTTCCT
>JBKOWC010000207.1:0-4085 GCA_046724215.1 Pseudomonadota bacterium
GCGACCCAGGAGAAGATCTTCACGCCGGTCGGCACCGCGATCACAATGGTGGCGTCCAAGAAATAGGCTTGCGTGGCGGTGGACATTCCCACCGTGTACATGTGGTGCGCCCACACCACGAACCCGATGCCGCCGATCGCCACCATGTGGGGCGGTTCGATCCGGTTCGACACGCCGATGCTGTGGGCGCTGGGATTCATCTTCCTCTTCACGGTCGGCGGCGTGACCGGCGTCGTGCTCGCCAATGCCGGCGTCGACAACACGCTGCAGGACACCTACTACGTGGTCGCGCACTTCCATTACGTGCTGTCGCTCGGCGCCGTGTTCTCGATCTTCGGCGGCTTCTACTACTGGTTCGGCAAGATGAGCGGCCGGCAATATCCGGAGTTGTGGGGCAGGGTGCATTTCTGGGTGTCCTTCATCGGTGCCAACCTGACGTTCTTCCCAATGCACTTCCTCGGCCTCGCCGGGATGCCCCGGCGGTATCCGGACTATCCGGACGCCTTTGCCGGCTGGAACGAGGTGGCCTCGATCGGCGCCTATATCGGGGCCGCCGGTGCCGTGCTGTTCGTGGTCATCGTGATCTACACCCTCGTCGCCGGTAAGCGGGTCGCCGCCAATCCGTGGGGCGAGGGCGCCACGACGCTGGAATGGAGCCTGCCGTCGCCGCCGCCGTTCCACACCTACGAGGAACTGCCGGTCATCACCGGCGCCGGGCACTGAGAGGCTTGTATGGCGCGGTGCGTCCTTCGACAAGCTCAGGATGAGGTGCTTTCTTTGTGCCACAAGGACTCTACCCTCATCCTGAGCTTGTCGAAGGACGCTACCCGGGCATGCCATCCGAGATGAGCCGCGACCGATTGCGCTAGGATTTGGATCGACGTGTCGGACACTACGATTCTTGCAGGAGAGGCAGCCCGCGACTACGCCGCCGCCGAGGCGGGGTCGCGCGTCCGTGACTTCGTCCTGTTGCTGAAGCCGCGGGTGATGTCGCTGGTGGTCTTCAGCGGCTTCGCCGGGCTGATGGTGGCACCGGGCAACCTGCATCCGGTGCTGGCCGCCGTGGCGATCCTCTGCATCGCCGTCGGTTCCGGGGCCGCCGGTGCCATCAACATGTGGTACGACCGCGACATCGACGCGATCATGACGCGTACGCGCGAGCGGCCGATCCCGACGGGTCGGGTCGACCCCGACGAGGCCGTGAGCTTCGGTATCGTGCTGGCGATCGGTTCCGTGACGCTGATGGGGCTGGCGGTGAACTGGCTCGCCGCGGGTCTGCTGGCGACCGCCATCCTGTACTATGTCTTCGTCTACACCTTCTGGCTGAAGCGGCGCACGCCGCAGAACATCGTCATCGGCGGCGCCGCCGGCGCCTTCCCGCCGCTGATCGGCTGGGCGGCGGTGACCGGAAGCATCGCGCCGGCGCCCATCGCACTCTTCCTGCTGATCTTCCTGTGGACGCCGCCGCATTTCTGGGCGTTGGCGCTCGTCCGCTCCGGCGACTACGCCAAGGCCGGCGTGCCTATGCTGCCGGTGGTGGCGGGCGCCCGCGCGACCAAGCTGCAGATGCTCGTCTATACGGTGCTGCTGTTGCCGCTCGGGCTGGCGCCCTGGGCGCTCGGCGTGGCCGGGGCCTTCTATGGCTTGACCGCGGTTGCGCTCGGCGCGCTCTTCATCGTCGGCGCTGTGCGGGTCCTCTACGACAGCGGCGAGCGCGCGGCGCGCCAGATGTTCGCGTTTTCGATCCTCTACCTGTTCCTGCTATTCACGGTCCTGGTTCTCGATCGCGCGCCCGGCCTGTGGGGCGGGGCATGAACACATCCGTCATCGATGCCGATGACCTGCGCCGCCGCCGCCAGCGCGCGCGCAACTGGGCGCTGCTGTCGGTGCTGCTGGCGCTGGTGGCGCTCATCTACATCGTCGCGATCGTCCGCATGGGCGGCGGGTGAAGCCGGACATGCGCAGGGCGAACCTCCGCGTCCGCAATGCTGCCCTGGTGACGGTGCTGCTCGGCGTCGCCGCCGGCATGCTCGGGCTCAGCTACGCCTCGGTGCCGCTCTATCGGCTGTTCTGCCAGGTGACCGGCTTCGGCGGCTATACCCACCGGGCGGACGCGGCGCCCGCCGCCGTCCCGGGCAGCGTCATCACGATTCGCTTCGACGCCAATGTGAACGGCACGCTGCCCTGGACCTTCGCGCCCGAGCAGCGGGAGATCCGCCTGGCGCTCGGCGAAAGCGGCACGGCGGTCTATCGGGCGAAGAACCTGTCGAGCCAACGCATGATCGGCCAGGCCACCTTCAACGTGACGCCGTTCGACGCTGCGCCCTACTTCAACAAGATCCAGTGCTTCTGCTTCCAGGAGCAGCCGCTGGCGCCGGGCGAGAGCGCCGAACTGCCGGTGACGTTCTTCGTCGACCCGAAGATCGCCGACAATCCGAACACCGCCGGCATCCGCACGATCACGCTGTCCTACACGTTCTTCCGCGCGACCGACGACGAGGCGGCGGCCAAGAAGGTGAGCAAGACGGAAGCCAAGACGAACACCGTGAATTGACGACTGGACCGCTGGGGGCAAGGAGAACCATGGCCACGACCGAATCCCACGCCGCGCACGAAGCGAAGCATCCCTATCATCTGGTCGATCCGAGCCCCTGGCCGATCATCGGCGCGACCGCGGCCCTGCTGACGACCGTCGGCATGGTCCTGTTCATGCACAAGCACGCCGGCGGCGATATCGTGCTGGCGCTCGGCGTCATCGGCATCCTGGCCACGATGTTCTTCTGGTGGCGCGACGTGGTGAAGGAGGCGACGTTCCAGCACCTGCACACGCCGGTCGTGCAGATCGGCCTGCGCTACGGCATGGCACTCTTCATCGCCTCGGAGGTGATGTTCTTCGGTGCCTGGTTCTGGGCCTACTTCAATGCCAGCCTGTTCCCGACCGAGGCCATCGGCAAGGTGTGGCCGCCGGCCACCATCCACACCTTCGATCCGTTCGAGCTGCCGCTGCTGAACACGCTCATCCTGCTGACCTCGGGGGTGACCGTGACCTGGGCGCACCATGCGTTGCGCGAGGGCGACCGCAAGAGCCTGCTGCAGGGCCTCGCCCTCACCATCCTGCTCGGGGTCTCCTTCACCTGCATCCAGGCATACGAATACAGCCACGCCGCCTTTGGTTTCCGCGACGGCATCTATCCCTCGACCTTCTTCATGGCCACCGGCTTCCACGGCGCTCACGTCATCATCGGCACGATCTTCCTCATCGTCTGCTGGTTCCGTGCCTATGCCGGGCACTTCAAGCCGGACCATCATTTCGGCTTCGAGGCGGCGGCCTGGTACTGGCACTTCGTCGACGTGGTCTGGCTGTTCCTCTTCACCTGCATCTACGTGGCTGGGGCGGGTGCCACGCCGGAGTGACACTCCGGTCGTCGGCATGACCGGCGCGAGCTATCCGGCCGCCTCGCCCCTGACCACCGGGCTCGCCTGCCGCTGTCCGCGCTGCGGCCGCGGCCGGCTTTACAAAGGCTATCTGACGATCGCCGAGCGCTGCGCCGTGTGCGGCCTCGACCTCAGCAAGGCTGAATCGGGCGACGGGCCGGCGGTGTTCCTGATCATCATCCTCGGCGCGGTCGCGGTGGGGCTCGCCTTCATCCTGCAGTTCGTTGTGCAGGCGCCGGAATGGCTTACCTGGACGATCCTGGTCACCGTGGTGATCGGCGGCGCCCTGGTGCTGCTGCGTCCGGCCAAGGCGATCCTGGTGGCGCTGCAGTACAAGAACCGCGCCGGGGCGTTCGGGGAATGAGCTGGCAGCCGATGGCTCAATGAAATTCCGCCCGACCTTCTGGCCGACCGTTATCTCGATTCCTGCCTTCATCGTTCTTCTGGGGCTCGGCATCTGGCAGGTGCAGCGGCTGCATTGGAAGGAGCAGCTGATCGCCGAGCGCACCGCGCGGACGACGGCGGCGCCGATCACGCTCCCGAAGGCCGGTCAGGGGCTATCGGCCGGCGAATTGGACGATCTCGATTTCCGCCGCGCGACGGTGCAAGGCGAATTCCGTCACGACCGTGAGATGTACCTGGCCGCGCGC
>JBKOWC010000010.1:0-3700 GCA_046724215.1 Pseudomonadota bacterium
CAGAGCTTGGCGAAGCCCGGCCATTTGGCGAAGGCCGCCGGCACCCAGTGCGGGCCGATGTCCGAGGTCCAGGCCACGGTCCGTCCGGCGCCGTAGCGCCCGGCGACCAGCAGCGGATGGCCGCCCTGGTCGCGCGGGGCCCGGGCGAGCAGCTCGATGCCGCGACCTTCCTTGAGCGCGACCTCGTTGAAGCCGAGAAGCGGCGGCCAGTTCTTGCCGATCCCCTTGGTGATCGGGTGGTGCGGATTGACGACTTCCGCCCGGCAGCCCTCGCGCACCTCGATGCGGTCGTCATAGGCCAGGATCGAGACGGGCAATACCTCCTCGACGGGCGTGTTGCGGTAGCGGGCGCCGCCGTTGATGCCCTGGAAGCTGTAGTAGCCGCCGATCATGGCGAGGCCGCCCCTGTGCGCACGTACTCGCGGATCAGCTTGAGGCGGTTGGGCACCGTCTTGCCGTGCAGCCATACGTCCGGGTGCAGCAGCAGCGTGTTCGCGCCGATGTCGCTGAGCAGGACCGCGGCGTAGGACCGCAAGGCGTCGATCGTCGTCGGGAAATCGCTCGCGGCCTGATGCGACGGCATGTATATGAGGTCGAAGGGGCTGTCGGCCAACGCCGCCTGCAATCGCTCGGCGCCGAGATGGAAGGTCACGGTGCTGAACTGGTCGAAGCCCTTGATATGGGTCGCCGTGGTGACCCACGATTCGCCGGCCAACAGCACGCGCGTCTTTTTCTTCTTTGGCATGTGCCTCGTTATCGTCATGTAGACGTGCCACTGTGTGCCATCGTCATGCGTCGAAGACGTGGCGTCAACGTTTCGTGAACGGACATTTCCTCGACTTGGCGGCGGAAAGCCGGTAGTATCCGATGCATCATTCGCGCATGGACGGAGGTCGCCCATGAACAAGCTGATCGCTTCGTTGATTGCGTTGGCGGCCGTGCTGGCGGTGATGCCGGCGCAAGCCTGCCCCTTCTCCAGCGACAAGACGGCACAGAGCACGCCCGTCGTCACCTCCGATGCGAATGGCACGACACCGATGACGCCAGTGCCACCGCCGGCTCCGGCGACGACGAAAACCGGCAGCTAAGTTTAAGCTTCGCTCTGGGTACCTAAGGGCCGCCTGGAGCGGCCCTTTCTGTTTGTGGTCCTTTCTGTTATGAGCCTGCGCCCAGCGCGCGGGTGATGGAAGAGCGGAGTATTTGCGATGGGCTACAAGGTGGCGGTGATCGGGGCGACCGGCAATGTCGGGCGCGAGATGCTGCAGACTCTGATCGACCGCGAATTTCCAGCCGATGACGTCATCGCGCTGGCTTCCGAGCGGTCGGTCGGCCGCGAGGTTTCCTTCGGCGAGGACAAGACACTGAAGGTCCAGGATCTCGCCAAGTTCGACTTCAAGGGCATCGATATCGCGCTGTCGTCGCCGGGTGCCAAGGTCTCGGCCGTGCACAGCCCGCGCGCCGCGGCGGCCGGATGCGTCGTCATCGACAACACCTCCTATTTCCGCATGGATCCCGACGTGCCGCTCGTGGTGCCCGAGGTAAATGCGAAGGCGATCGCCGGCTACACCAAGAAGCACATCATCGCCAATCCCAACTGCTCGACCATCCAGATGGTGGTGGCGCTGAAGCCGCTGCACGACCTCGCCAAGATCAAGCGCGTCGTCGTCGCCACCTACCAGTCGGTGTCCGGCGCCGGCAAGGAGGCGATGGACGAGCTGTTCGACCAGACGCGCGGCATCTACATGAACGCGACACCGGAGCGGAAGAAGTTCAGCAAGCAGATCGCCTTCAACGTCATTCCCCACATCGACGTCTTCCTCGAGGATGGCTCGACGAAGGAGGAATGGAAGATGCAGGTCGAGACCCGCAAGATCCTCGATCCCGACATCGCGGTCGCCGCCACCTGCGTGCGCGTGCCCGTGTTCATCGGCCATGCCGAGGCCGTCAACGTCGAGTTCGAGCGGCCGATCACGGTCGACGAGGCGCGGGCAGCGCTGCGCAAGGCGCCCGGCGTCTCGCTCGTCGACTATCGCCAGGAGGAGGGCTACGTCACGCCGGTCGAATGCGCCGGCGAAGACGCCGTCTATGTCAGCCGCGTGCGGCAGGATCCGACGGTGGCGAACGGTCTCTCGCTGTGGATCGTGTCCGACAACCTGCGCAAGGGTGCTGCCCTCAACGCCGTGCAGATCGCCGAGCGGCTCGTGCAAGGCCACATCGCCGGCGCCAAGACCCCGGGCGAACGCAAGCGGGCCTAGCACGACGTCAGCGTATCCGACGCGGCTCGAACGCCGGCTTTGCCGGATGAAGCTGATCCTGCGCCGCGACGATGCGCAGTTCGGCCGCCCCGACGCTTGCCTCAAGCACGGCGTGAATTGCGGAGACGGCAAGGCCGAGGGCCGTCTCGATACTGCGTGACTTGAGGTAGTGGCCGAGAAAGAGGGCCGCGAAGCAGTCGCCCGCGCCGTGCGGCGGCCCCTCGTGCAGCGGCGCGTCGATCAGCCATGTGGCGGCGTCCGTCGCCGCCAGCACCTCGATGCGATCGGCCGGGCCGTCCGCCCGCAGCAGGCTGGTGAGAACGACGAGCGCGCCCGGACGCATGCGGGCGCGTAGCGCATCGGCGGCGGCAAGGGCGGCCGGCAGCCCATCGGTGCGCCCGCCGGTCAGGTATTCCAGTTCGAACGCGTTCGGAAAGGTCATGTCGGCAAGCGGCAGCAGCTGCTCGAGAAAGATCGGCGGCACGTCCGGCTTGACGAACAGCCCGCTGCCGCGGTCGCCCATCACGGGATCGCAGGCATAGATGGCAGCCGGGTTGGCGGCGCGCACGTGGGCTACCGCGTCGAGCACGACGGCGCCGTTGCCCCGGTCGCCGAGGTAGCCCGTCAGCACCGCATCGCAACGGCCGAGCGCGCCGAGCTTGTCGAGGCCGTCGACGATGTCGGCGACCTCGCCAGGCGCACAGGTCCGGCCGCTCCAGGTCGGGTAGCCCAGATGGTTCGAGAAGCTGACCGTGTCGACCGGCCAGACCTCGTGCCCCAATCGCTGCAGCGGAAAGACCGCCGCCGAATTGCCGACATGGCCGTAGGCGACCCGGGACTGGATGGAGAGGATGTTCACGACGTCAGATGAATCGGAAAACTCGCAGATGGCAACCGGAACCGCTGTGCTGACCTTACGCCAACCAGCTGACGCGGAAAGTACGATCCGGCAGCGCTGTCAGAAAATGCTTGCTGCGGCGATCGTATCGATGGGGACGGAAGGAAGGTTCGTGCAGGGTGACGATATCACGGGTGCCTCGCGCTTGTCAGGCGCCGACGTTTCGTGATAGTCGCGCGACTGGGCAGGATCGGACCACGGCGTGAAGGCGAACCCCGGCAACTTCTTCGAGGATTTCCGGCTCGGCCAGGAGATCCGCCACGCCACGCCGCGCACCGTCAGCGAGGGGGATGCCGCCCTCTATATCGGCCTCACCGGCAGCCGCTTCGCCCTGCATTCATCCGACGCGTTCGCGCGCGGGCTCGGCCTGCCGCGGGCGCCGGTCGACGACCTGCTCGTCTTCCATATCGTCTTCGGCCGGACCGTGGCCGACGTCTCGCTGAACGCCGTCGCCAATCTGGGCTATGCCGACTGCCGCTTCGGCGCGCCGGTCTATCCGGGCGATACGCTGACGGCGCGGTCGGCCGTCATCGGCCTCAAGGAGAAC